>DBCY01000086.1:0-5038 GCA_002293295.1 Ruminococcus sp. UBA946
TAATTTTTAATAATAATTATAATAATTATATCATTAATTCTATAGGTTTTGATTTAACTTTTCAGGATTATCAGGTTTATTATACGGGAACTCTGTAAAATTACCCCTAAATCCGTAAATTATAAGTCATTAACCATATTTACGTCAAGCTGATTGCAAGGGATTATAATACCCTCCCTGTCGAAAGCTTCTTTGACAAGCTCCGTCAGGTCATAGAAGACATCCCAGTAATCGGACGAGTTTACCCAGACCTTTGTTTCAATGTCGATGCTTCCCTGTGAAATTGATTTTACCCGCGCAAACGGTTCGGGTTCCCGTAAAATTTTAGTATGCTCCGATATAACCGTTTTAACAGCCTTAAGAGCCTTCCTGAATTCATTTTTATGCGAAATGCTGAATACCGTTTCGACCCTCCTTGTGGTCTGACGGCTGTAATTCACGATAACCGCATTGGATACGGTTCCGTTCGGCACATAAATAATTTTATTATCGGGTGTGCAAAGCTTTGTTGTTATTACGGATATTTCCTCAACGGTACCTGATGTGTCGTTTATGTCGACATAATCCCCCGCCTTGAAGGGTTTGGTAACAAGGATTATAACCCCTCCGGCGACATTGGACAGGCTGGTCTGCATGGCAAGCCCGATGGCAAGCCCCGCCGAACCGACGACGGCAATTATCGAGTTCATTGGTATTCCGAGGATTGTCAGCGTTATAATTATAACGAGGGAATACAAAGCGATTTTAACAAGCGAAGATAAAAATGAATGCACTGTAACGTCAAGCCTGCTTTTTTTAAGCCCCCTGCCCAGAAGCCTCATAACAAGCTTGTTTACGATTGTTCCTATAATAAATAATACAAGCGCTAATATCAGCGTAGGTACATATGCGGTAAAGGATTCCCACAGCCTGTTCATAAAAGTCGCTCCCTTTTCCTGTATTTCATTGAAAGTCAAGAGCTCGTCCGGCATAAAAATTTACCTCCGTATAATTATTATTTATTGGGTTTTTATCTAAAATCTGAATACTGCGGATTATGTTGATATTATCATCAACAGAAATTCTGATTTTAATTAATCAATTTCCAATCCTGTACCGGGTTAGTATCGGTATTAAATTTATAATCTTCAAAGGTTTTTGCGTCAAAATACCTGTCTGCCGACGGTCCCGAACCCTTTTCGGTATGAACGCATATATAAGAATCACCGTAGCAATAAGCTTTTGCCGTGTTGCCCCATGCTCCGTTCTCACTATATTCAGTTTTAAACTTTTCCAGATTCTCAGGTATTGTAAGAGTCAGTATATAATCATTCGCCTTTTTTATGATTTCGTCGCTCAGAGGGCAGTTCTCCGTAAATAATCCGTACAGTATCCCGTTTTTTACAGAATAATTTTCAGCTTTATAAATTAAGGCATTTTCAGTAACGTCATTTTCATCTTCCCATATCCCTTTCATATCCCGCGGAACTGATGGTATGAAAATATCGGGGCTGAAATTTAAATTAATAAACGGTTTACCTGAATATGCCGTTGTCTTATAATATTTATTACCGATATTAATAGAATAATAACTGTCCTTTTCAAAAACTACACCGTTCAGCGTTACCGTCGTTTTATTGTCAATTCCCCAGAAATCGGGTTCGGAATTTGCGAACATCCCTCCTCCGTCGCCCCTGTAGAATTCCGATTGCAGACCTTTCTTGAAATCCTGGTTAAGCATCGGCACAAAAGCTGTGTCTTCAAAGAAAAAATCTGTAAGCTCCAGTCTTTTTCCGGTATATAAATCATAGGTTAAATCGTTGACTGTCATATATCCGTTTTTTACATTTATATTGCTCCATATGCCGTCATCGCTTATTCCGGGATAAAAATTCCTTACATCGTCATTAATAAGCTTTTCGGTATTTTTATCCTTTAACCTCGGATTTTTTTCGTTAATAACCGTATATTCAATGGTCGGGAATGAATAGTCTTCAGGCTTTCTGATGCCTGTTCCTAAAAGGCTTGATGACAGCAGGTCAAGCTTCATGTCCGGCAAGCCAAGATGCGGCTTATCAACCGCGGCATACCCCGAATCCTCAATTACCTTCATGCCTTCGGGAGTCTGTAAATAACCGGCAAGCTTCCGGACAGGCGAGTCCTCGGGCTGGTTTTTACTGAACATCAGGTATGTATAACCTACAGCGGGGTAACTTCCGTTTTTAAAGTTTTCACGGTTTGGGGGGACACCGTCAATATTTATAAATTTTATACCGTTATCTGCTGAATACATATCTGCCGCATAAGTATAAACCGAGTATCCGATAGAATTAATGCCGTTTTCATAATTGGCGACGGTGTCAACCATTCCGCCCATTGCTTCTGCAATATAATCGGCAGGGGCATTCATAAGGCTGACGTCACCCATAAACCATGTCATGAAATTCTGGCTTCCGCTGTCCTGATTGCGTTGGTATGCCTTGATTTCAGCGTCGTTTCCCCCGGCTTCTTTCCAGTTTGTTATTTCACCGCTGTAGATTTTTCGGATTTGTTCACTTGTCAGGGTATCGACAGGATTGTCTTTATTAACGATAAAAACAAATCCCTCCAGAGCAAGCGGTATCATTTCAAGCTCAATGCCTGCGTCAATACGCATTTGCTCCTGTTCAGCCGAAAGCGGTACGGAAAGTAATCCGTCGCATTCGCCCCTCAATAGGTTTTCGTATGCAAGGTGTGTTTTATTACGGTTTACCTGACCTTCCGCCTCATCGGGCGGAATACCTGAATAAGCCGCTCTGATTCCTGCTTCAAGAGGGATTGTCGAGGTTGAACCGTCAAGAATGGGGAAAATTACGGTTTCTGATACGGGTATGGACAAGGCTGAATCAGAGGTAATTAAAGCTTCTTTATTTACAGACGATATTTTCGTACCGGCAGTAATTGCGGAAGTTTCACCGGGAACTTCCGATACCGAAGCCGTAACGGCATTATCGGGCTGGTTGTAATCCTGACCGCAGGATGTTAAGTTAATGACCGTCAATGTAATAATTAATGCCGCTACAATGCTTTTCAGCATATAAAAACACCCCATACTTTCTGTATATCGTAAATATATCATATTTCAGAGTTTAAGTCAAGAGTGTGCAAATATAAAACGCATACTGTAAATTATGAACAGACTGTAACAAATTAAAACACTATGTTAAATTACAAAAAGGCGTTGCTATTTCCATAAAATAGTTGTATAATTAATATAATTATTGGTTTAAAGGAGTTTGGTTTATGCTTATTACGGCGGTTCAGGACGGGCAGATGAGCGCAGGCTATGTAACTACAGTAGTTTTAACAGGGCTGATTGTAGTCTTTATAGGTCTTGCTTTATTAATCACATTCGTTTACTTAATCGGGAAATTTTTTAAGCTCACCGGGAACAAAAAGAAAAACCGGGAACCGGTTAAGTCTGATATAAATACGGCTGAAACACCCGAACCGAGCCAAAACCCATCCGAACCGCTTATTGAAGACGGTATAAGCGAGGAAACCGTAGCGGTTATAACATCGGCAGTTCTGGCTTTTTCGCCGGATTTAAAAGTAACAGGAATAAAAAAAGCGGCTGTAAAACCAAAATCATCAAGGAGAACGGCATGGGGTGAAAAAGGAGTCAATGAAAGCACATCCGCATTCTGAAACAGAGATATGATGAATATATGACTGCTTGGTATTATAATATTTTCTGAAAGGAAACCGCATAATGAATGAATTTCTTAACACACTCCTTGATTTATGGAATGAATCAGGTCTGAGGAATCTAAGCTGGACTCATGCCGTCATGATTCTTATTTCGTTCGTATTTATATATCTTGCTATAAAAAAAGGCTTTGAGCCTTTGCTTCTTCTGCCGATTGCATTCGGTATGCTGCTTACAAACCTGCCGGGCAGCGGGATGTATAATCCTGATTTGTTTGACATCAGCAGCGGTAAATCGCTTGATTTCGGGCGTATTCTTCATGAAGGCGGTCTGCTGGACCTTCTCTACCTCGGCGTTAAGCTTCAGATTTATCCTCCTTTGATTTTCCTGGGGATAGGCTGTATGACCGACTTCGGTCCTCTTATAGCAAATCCGAAAAGCTTCCTTCTCGGCGCCGCTGCACAGGCTGGGATATTTATAACCTTCATAGGTGCGGCGCTCTTCGGGTTTACCCCTCAGGAAGCGGGCGCAATCTCGATTATAGGCGGTGCGGACGGTCCTACCGCGATATTTGTGTCAAGCAAGCTTTTAGGTTCCGGTTCCTTTAATATTGACACCGGTACGATTGCTCTTGCGGCATACACCTATATGGCTCTTGTGCCTATTATACAGCCGCCGGTTATGAAGCTTCTCACCACTAAAAAAGAACGCGGTGTCGTTATGGCGCAGCTCAGGGAGGTTTCCAAAACAGAAAAAATAATATTTCCCATTGCCGTTACCATTATAATCGCCCTGCTTATTCCTTCCGCCACCCCCCTTGTAGGAATGCTTATGCTGGGGAATCTGTTCAAGGAAAGCGGCGTTGTTGACAGGCTTGCTAAAACGGCTCAGAACGAGCTTATGAATATTGTTACGATTTTCCTCGGCATATCCGTGGGGGCAACCACAACCGCCGATAAAATCATTAACGTAAAATTCCTGCAGGTTATCGTTCTCGGCGTGGTAGCCTTCGGTATAGGAACTGCCACGGGAGTTCTGTTCGGCAAGCTTATGTATGTTGTAACAAAAGGAAAGGTTAATCCCCTCATAGGATCCGCAGGGGTTTCAGCCGTTCCGATGGCGGCTCGGGTTTCGCAGAAGGTAGGCGCTCAGGAAAACCCCTCGAATTTCCTCCTTATGCATGCGATGGGTCCGAATGTCGCGGGCGTTATCGGTTCGGCCGTAGCCGCCGGAGTTCTTTTAAGTATCGTTCCCCACTGATAAAATCAATGCCCATATAGTAGCTAGAAAATAGTTGTCAGTGATTAGTTTTGTCTTCGCAACCCCTAATTCCTTACTCCTTACTCCTCATCAATGGTAACAACTTAAGAG
>DBCY01000086.1:5099-17169 GCA_002293295.1 Ruminococcus sp. UBA946
TGCTTAAGTTGTTGACATTGTACTCCTCATTCCTCTTTTGTAGGAAATAGGGTTTGTTCCTGAATAAAACGGGTCTGTTACACGATTAAAATTCATGTAACAGACCCGTTTTAATTATATTTTTCCAAAGCCTTTTTACCTATATCAGTCCTGTAATGTGCGTCTTTGAATTTAATTTTCTTAACGGCACCATAGGATTTTTCAAGCGAGTTTTTTAGGGTATCACCTGTTGAAGCAACTCCGAGTACGCGTCCGCCCGACGTATAGCATTTTCCGCCGCTGTATTTCGTTCCGGCATGGTATATTATCGCTTCTTCAGCCTGTCCTTTGTCATCCAAGCCGGAGATTTCAACTCCTGTATTATAATTCTGAGGATACCCCCCGCTTGCCATTACAACGCAGGAGCAGAATTCGTTTTTCCATTTTATATCAATATCACTAAGCTTTTCATTGCATACAGCCTCGAAAATATCGGCTAAGTCCGTATCGAGCAAAGGAAGCACCACCTGTGTTTCAGGGTCGCCGAACCGGCAGTTGTATTCTATTACCTTAGGTCCTGAGGGGGTAAGCATCAGACCGAAAAATAAACATCCCTTGAATTTTCTGCCCTCGGCTTTCATTGCGTTAATGGTGGGGATGAATATGGTTTCCATGCATTCTTCTGCGATTTCAGCAGTATAAAAGGGACTGGGTGCGATTGTTCCCATACCGCCGGTGTTAAGCCCTTCGTCGTTATCAAGGGCGCGCTTGTGGTCTGTTGAGGAAACCATAGGAACCACTGTTTTTCCGTCCGTAAAGGTTAAAACACTTACCTCCGGACCTGTTAAAAATTCTTCAATTACAAGCTTCGAGCCGCTTTCGCCGAAGATTTTATCCTCCATTATCGAATGTACAGCCTTAACCGCTTCGTCTTCATTCCGGGCTATTATAACGCCTTTTCCCAATGCAAGACCGTCAGCTTTTACAACAATAGGATATGTATTATTTTTTCTTAAAAAGGCACAGGCTTTTCCGGCATTGTCAAAAACCTCGTAATTTGCGGTCGGGATGCTGTATTTTTTCATCAGATTCTTGGAGAAAACCTTGCTGCCCTCTATTTCCGCCGCTTTTTTACCCGGTCCGAAAGCCATTATGCCTTCTTCGTTTAAAGCGTCAGCCATTCCCAGAACAAGCGGGTCGTCGGGTGCGACAACAACCATGTCAGCGGAAAGCTGTTTAGCCAAAGATACAACGCCTTCAATGTCAGTCGCCCTGACGTCAAAGCATTCGGCATACCTCGAAATCCCCCCGTTGCCGGGTGTGCAGTAGAGCTTCTTTACGCGCTTGCTTTCGGAAAGCTTCATAATAATGGCGTGTTCGCGCCCGCCGCTGCCTATTACAAGAATATTCATTTGTTTTTCCTTTCTGACTTTTCTTCTATCAAGCTTAATTAATATAATGAGGGGATGTATTTTCTATTTAACACCCGCTTTATTCTATACCGGTACCTCATAACAGCGTTTAAAGTTACAATATAATAATAAAAATCATACCGCCATTGTTAATTTTTAATTGTTAATTGATACTGGAACGTGTTCCCACAGGATAATACGCGTTCTTAATGATGAAACAGCCTTATTCCCGTGAACGCCATAGCGATACCGTATTTATCGCAGGTTTCAATTACATTGTCGTCGCGGATAGAACCGCCCGGCTGGGCAATATACGAAACGCCGCTCTTCTTTGCCCGTTCTATATTGTCTCCGAACGGGAAGAAAGCGTCCGAACCCAAGGCTACGCCGTCATTCTGCGAAAGCCATTCCTTCTGCTCGGCTTTTGTGAATACTTCCGGCTTTACCTTGAAAATGTTCTGCCATACCCCTTCTTTCAGAACATCTTCATATTCGTCGGAAATATAAACGTCAATGGCATTGTCCCTGTCGGCGCGCCGGATATTGTCGGCAAACTCTAATCCCAGAACCTTAGGCGACTGCCTCAGCCACCATATATCAGCCTTGTTTCCGGCAAGCCTTGTGCAGTGAATCCGCGACTGCTGCCCCGCGCCGATTCCGATAGCCTGACCGTCCTTGACATAGCATACGCTGTTGGACTGAGTATATTTGAGCGTAATAAGAGAAATGAGCAAATCCCGTTTTTGGGCGTCGGGGATATTTTTATTTATAGTCGGAACGTTACTGAGCATTTCATTGTTTATGTCAAGCTCATTTCTGCCCTGCTCAAAGGAAATCCCGTATACCTGCTTAATCTCAATCGGATTCGGGACATAGCTTTCGTCAATTTTTATAATGTTATATGTACCCTTCCTCTTTGATTTCAGGATTTCCAAGGCTTCATCGGTATAGCCCGGCGCAATCACGCCGTCGGAAACCTCGCGCTGCAGCATTAAAGCCGTTTCCCTGTCGCATATACCGGAAAGCGCGGCGAAATCGCCGTAGGACGACATCCTGTCGGCGCCCCTCGCCCTTGCGTATGCTGTGGCTAACGGGGAAAGTTCCAAGTCATCGACGAAGTAAATCTTTTTAAGTGTATCGGAAAGGGGAGCGCTCACCGCCGCCCCTGCCGGTGAAACATGCTTGAACGACGCGGCGGCGCAAAGCCCCGTTGCTTTTTTGAGTTCCTTTACGAGCTGCCAGCCGTTAAAGGCGTCAAGCAGGTTTATGTAACCGGGGTTTCCGTTTAAAATTTCAACCGGCAGGGGACTTCCGTCCTCCATAAAGATTTTTGAGGGCTTCTGATTGGGGTTGCAGCCGTATTTCAATAACATTTCCTTCATTTTTAAACCATTCCTTTCCTGATGCTTTGCCCTGAGAGAACAAAACTCCTGCTTTTACTACCTTTATTATTTATTACTTAGTGACTCATATTAAGTAAAATCATACCGCCGCAGGCGGTATACCGTCATTGTTAATTGATACTGGACATATTATGCTAACCTATTATCAAAAAAGTATATATCGCCTAATGTTCCGTCGTTGTATTCCGAGTTTGGATAGGCTTCAACCAGTTCAAAGACGTCGTTTGTATACTCGGATACGGCTTTGTCCCAAAACCGTACCGATGTTATATTTTTAGGATGCCTTTTCAGCTGCCACCGCCCTTTGTGCAGAGCCATCGCCATGAAAAAAGCTTTTTTCCCCAGCCCCATCCGCCGGTATTTATGGATTACAAAAAATTCAGACACAGAAAAATCCGTTTCCCTGTCTGCGGCTTCGGGGTAGTCATTTACCATGACAAAACCTGCAAGGCTGCTGTCAGCTTCAATAAAATACACCCAGCGGTTTTGGTCCGTCCAGTAGCAGTCGAGATAGTTGTATCCGTACAGTCCCAGCTTATTGACCCCGGTATTGTCATACTGAGAAAATTCATAAAGGTATTTTTCCAATAGGTTACGCACTATTTCCTTGTCGTCTTTTTTTGCGAGCCTTAACGTAACTTCCATATACTGTTCCCCTTATATTAAAAATAATTATATACTTATCCTTTATGAAATTCCGCAAATAAATAAAGCGGGATTTCAGGTATCTTTGTTTCCTCATATACGGCAGGCTCATACATTTCATCCAAAATAAACCCCGCCTTTGAGGTTTTATTGAAATAATAAGAAAGCGGTCTGTGATAGTGTGTTGTCATACCCCAGAAGTTCTGCCGCTCACGGACAGGAGTAATATATTCCCTGACTTTCTTTGATATGATACGGTTGTTATCGGCTGTTTCCCACTCCGCGCGGTAAAACGCGGGGTGACAAATTGAAAAGAAAAAAATCCCGCTGTTACGGATTACCCTGTAAAATTCTGACAGGGCATTATCTATCGGGTCTATGTCCATAAGAACCAAATGACAGAAAACAATATCAAAAGAATTATTCTCATACGGAAGTTCCCCCGTAAGGTCGGCTTTGTCAAAAGAATACGCGGGGAATTTTTCTTTCGCTATACTGAGCATCCCGGATGAAATATCACATCCCGTTACAATACCGCCGTTTTTTGTTAATATATGGGTATATGCTCCGTTTCCACATCCGGCGTCAAGCACATTTTTATTGTTTATACAGGCGAAATGACCGGCGACAAATTCCCTGCAAAAAAGCGAATACCGTGAAGTTTCCTCAGACGCCGAATAAGCTTTTGCCGCGGCGTCCCATTCATATACAGCATTGTCCATAAAAAACCTCCGAAGTTTCCGGGTTTCAATAGTTCCCTGTTAAGAATATCAACACCCTCTAGGCAGCAGCAGGTTTAGTAAATATGAATCATACCGCCGCAGGCGGTATACCGCCATTGTTAATTGTTATTTATTAATTGGTAACTGCCCGTTCTTGTTAATGATTTTTTCGCTGAAGGATTTGTTTTCAAGGTTTATATACCTGACCCAAATCGAAACCTTGTTTTCATTGTTCAGACTGTTCCAAAGCAAATCGGCGAATTCGTCAATACTGTCCGGGATTTCAATTTTCTTAGGCTCGCCCTCAAAGCTTGGCAGGGGATTGCCGTCGCCTTTGTATGTGTGGATAAAATGCCCGGTACCCGCGATGGGGTTTTTGTATGAGAATGTGTTCCTGATACAGCATTCGGGGTTGCCGTCGCCACTTTTTAATATTGAAAGAGCATAATTGAAGCCGTCGTCCCCGGTTTTTATAATTCCCGATATACGGGGGGTGTAATTGGGGGCGTCGGGTTCAAATTCGCGGGTGCGCAGGGATTCCTCAAAAGTCATCTGCTGGTTCATGAGGTTATAAACGGTATCGGTCTGGTCGCCGTTTGTAACGATGGTTTTGTTTCCGAGAACCCTGACGGCGTTATAAATCACAAGCGACGGGTCGGTAAGCTTGGCGGGGTCAAACGCCTCGGTTTTAATTCCGTCATTTGTCCTGGCGAAAATTCTGTTGCGGCTGTTTTCGCTCCTGCCCATAATAAAATATGCGGCGGCGGCGTTTTTTCCGTTTGAAGATTTACCGATTATAATTCCTCTGCCCGGATAGGCGTTTGACTTCAATTCGTTTTCTACGGACATTAATTTCATAATTTTATTATCCTTTCAATATATAATGCGTATTGATTTATAAAGCGGCTGTCAGGTTAATAACATCATTACAGCCACTGGGCTAACTCTTCCCCGATAGTAAAAAACCATTCCATAACATAAATTATACCGCCGCCGTTTTCAGGAGTAATTCCTTTCTGCTCTGATATCCAGCCGTACATTTCATCGCGGATGATATAGAACGGAGCGGGGCCGGTGTCCAGAAGAAAACGATGGAACTCCTTCGGCGAGAAGGATTCTCCGAGCAGAATTTCAGCATCTTCCCGGAGTTTAAGTATTTCAAGGTATCCTATAAAATAGTTTAGGTAGAGGGCGGGTTCTTCCACTATAACTTCGAAAATCAAATCAGCCGTTTCACTGCTTGTAATTCCGAAAACGCTGAGGTAATCCGCCACATCCTCACGAGTCCAGCCTTCATAGTGGATTCCGATATCAATATAAGTGTATAATGCTAAGGAAACCTCATTGTCAGCCCTTAAAAAATCCGCCATAACCTTGTCAATACCGCTCATACCGTAAGATTGAAACTCCGCATATGTAGCCCATCCCTCAATATATCCCGGATACTGCAGAATATTACGTATCAGCGGAAGACTGCGCGACGCGGAATAAACCGTCTGATAAAGATGACCGGGGTATCCTTCATGCGCGATTGTGGGATAAATATTTTCATCCGTCAGGGACTTGTTGATATATATCACGTTATTTTTATAATCGTCAACCGGCGGGGTCAGGTAAAAGGCAGGGCTCATATGCTCCTCCATGGAAGGGTGAACATACTTGACCGTATAATTAACTTCCGGCGGAGCAGGGAAGTCCTTTCGTATTTTCTCTGTCAAGTCCTCAAGAATATCTTCCGGTTCTGTAAACGGAAATCCGTAGTCCTTTATTGCGTCGAATGAGGGCAGGCCTGTAAAAGAATCATAATATACAAACGGCATAAGAGTTTCATAAATAAACTCCTCCGTCTGTCTTTTAAGGCTTTCCACCGAGCTTGCCGAACCCGTGCCGGAACGCACCAGATATTCATAAAAATCCCTGCCGTGTTCGTAATAATAAAGACCCGCTTCATTTTTCCCGGTTCCCTTTAAAGCTTCAAGACCGTCAATCAGCAGTTTATATGCTGATACAATTTCGGTTGTTACCAGTTCCCGGTTTTTTTCTATGTAACCGCTTTTTTCATCCGGGGTGAGGCCGGGGAAATCATCTATTTTACTGTTGAATATATCTATCAAATAATTGCTTTCAGGATTGCTGATAAATTCCTCACATTGCTCAATAACAGCATCTGCGGTAAAGTCTGCCATAAAAAGCCCGGCTGCGGATTTTTCTTTTTCAAATTCAATGATTTCCGAAAAAATATCGTCAACCCGGGTCAGCAGAGACAGGTAATCCTCAATATCGCGTCTGGTGCGGAATGTATATTCGGCAAGCAGGACGGGAAGCTCAGCCTGATAACCGGCGGAACTTAGCAGCTCATTGTATAACGGATAATCAGCTACGGAAAGCTCATTCTCCGTATAATCAAAAAGCAGACGATAAGTAAGCCTTTGCTGTCCGGTCAGAAGCTCAGGGTCAATACCGGATAAAAATTCCTGCATTTTCATAAGATTGGCGTTATCTTCATTTATGTACTGCACGGAAAAATGTCCGAGAGAGGGGGTATAGTCACTAAGACCGTAGTTTTCGGGATATGCCAGCGTATAGTGAAGATTTATGGTATTGCTGGTTATTACATCCTTGAAATACTTATCGGTGTAGTCGTCAAACCGCTTCCGGACAGAAATTTCGTCCTCCTGAGCGTTGTTTTCCGTCAATATAACATCAGAGGGTAATAACAAATCCGCAGCCGAAACGTCTAAAGTATTAAACGGAACCAGACCAAAAACCAATACAGCAGTTAAAAACAAGGACGATAATTTCTTTTTCAATTTAACCCACCTTCAATTTTCATACTATTTTATATAGTAGGAAGTTTTCCGCTGCTATGCAGCGGATAGGGAGCAGCGCTCCCGTTGAAAACCCTTTAGGGTTTTCAACTTAACGCACTATAATTGTTATATTTCCCCTTACTTCTATCCTGTCCTCACAGAAAAGTGAAACAGCCTTCGGCAGCAGCTTGTGTTCGCATTGTTCCATAACCCGTTTTTGCAGTGACTCAGGGGTATCATCATTAAAAACGGGTATTGCCTCCTGTAAGATAATCGGGCCCCCGTCGCAGACCTCGTTTACAAAATGCACGGTAGCTCCCGTAAGCTTTACACCCTTTTCAAGAACGGCTTCATGAACCTTAAGTCCGTAAAAACCCTTGCCGCAGAAGGATGGAATCAATGCGGGGTGGACATTGAGCATTTTGTTCGGATAAGCCCTGCAAACGCACTTGTCCAGTATGGTCATAAACCCGGCGTAAACTACCAGACCGGCTTTCTCTTCATTTAAAATATCAAGCATTGCCATACTGTATGAAACGGTGTCATCATATTCTTTTCTGGCAAGCACACGTGTTTTTATACCGTTTTCAGCCGCTCTTTTCAGGGCATAGGCATCAGCTTTCGATGAAATGACGCAGGTAATCCTGCCGTTTTTTATTTCTCCGCGTTTTTCGGCGTCAATCAAAGCCTGGAGATTTGTACCCCCGCCCGAAACAAGCACGCATATATTTTTCATAAAAACCCCTTTTTTAAATGTGGAGAGCATATAGTTATTAGAAAATAGTTGTTAGTAGTTAGTTTTTGCTTCGCAAACCCCTTACTCCTTATTCCTAATTCCTTACTCCTCGTTCACTTAATAATCAGCCCTTCATCGCCGTTTGTAAGCTCACCCAGGATATACGCTTCCTCACCCGATTCATTGATTGCCGAAACTGCTTTATCGGCGTCATTCTTATCAACGACGGCGCACATACCTACTCCCATATTGAAGGTATTGAACATATCTCTCTCCGGGATACCGCCTGTTGCCGCTATCATATCAAAAACAGGAAGCGTCTGGACGTCGCCGCGGGAAATTCTCGCGGTTATTCCGTCAGGAAGGGAACGCGGTATATTTTCATAAAACCCGCCGCCCGTGATGTGGCTGATGCTCTTTACATTAACCTTCCCGATAAGGTTCATGACAGCCTTTACATATATTTTTGTCGGAGTGAGCAGGCATTCGCCCAGGGTTGCGCCTATATCGGAATAATGCCTTGCCAGGTTCTGCTCGTTTACGGCAAAAACCTTCCGTATAAGAGAAAATCCGTTTGAATGAACGCCGCTGGATTTTATAGCTATTATAATGTCCCCTGCCTTTTGCGTATCGGGTTTAAGAATTTTTGACTTGTCGGCAATTCCAACAGCGAATCCCGCAAGGTCATATTCATCCTCGGGATAAAAACCCGGCATTTCAGCCGTTTCACCGCCGATTAAAGCGCATTCCGCCTGAACGCATCCGTCAGCAACACCCGATATAATTTTTTCAACCTTTTCGGGATAATTCTTGCCTACGGCTATATAATCAAGGAAGAACAGAGGCTTTGCGCCGCAGCATATAATATCGTTCACGCACATTGCAACGCAGTCAATACCCACGGTATGGTGCTTATCCATTAAAAAAGCAATTTTAAGCTTAGTGCCTACTCCGTCGGTGCCCGAAACAAGAACGGGCTTTGAAATTCCGGTAAGGTCAGGCTCGAATAACCCTCCGAAGCCGCCGATTCCCGATAAAACCCCTTTTGTCAGCGTCCTGGCAATATGAGGCTTCATCAGTTGAACAGCTTTATAACCGGCTGTAACGTCAACGCCGGCTTCTTTATAGCTATCAGAAAAACTTTTCATTATATTAAAATAATCCTTTCAATTGTTATAAAAGTGTTCAGTGATTAGTGGTCAGTGGTCAGATTTTTGGAACAATTCGTAGGGAACGACGCCCTCGGCGTTCCGTTATGTGCTGCGTGCCATGATTATTATGGGAATCGACGGCACGCAACGTTGCGACACAGGCGTCGCGCCCTACAATAGAGGAATAAGGAGTAATGAAGAAGGAATGAACTCCCTACCCGATAACTAACTACTAGCTACTATTTTCTAACTACCATGTATTATTCCCCGATTTTCCTGGTAAATTTATCGACCGGAGGCTCGTCGGGAACTTCCAAAGGATATTTACCGGTAAAGCAAGCGTCGCAAAAACCGCATTTTGCGTTTCCGGCGAGCTTATTAATGCTTCCGACGCTTATAAAGCCGAGTGAATCAGCTCCTATGGCTTCGGTAATTTTTTCATGGGACATCCGGCAGGCGATTAGTTTTTCCCTGCTGTCGATATCAGTGCCGAAATAGCACGGGTTTAAAAACGGCGGCGATGAAATCCGCACATGGATTTCCGAGGCTCCCGCCTCGCGTATAAGGCTGACAATCCTTTTCGATGTGGTTCCCCTGACAATACTGTCGTCGACAAGGATGACCCTCTTGCCCGCAACGGTATCCCTTACGGCGTTCAGCTTGATTTTTACGGCGTTGGTGCGTTCGGTCTGGGTTGTCTGAATAAAGGTTCTTCCGATATATCTGTTTTTTATGAAGCCTATGCCGTATGGGATGCCCGACTCCCTCGCAAGACCCAGAGCCGCGTCAAGACCGCTGTCGGGAACTCCGATTACTATATCAGCTTCAACGGGATGCTCCCTCCACAGGTATTTCCCGGCGCGAAGCCTCGCCCTATGTACGCTTGAGCCTTCGATTACCGAGTCGGGACGAGCAAAATACACATATTCGAATACGCAGAGATGGCTTTCGTATTTATTGCAGTGTGTTGTGTCGGAACGCAGACCGTCCTCGTCGATTATTACAATTTCACCGGGGAGGACATCCCTCAGGAATTCCGCTCCGATACTGTCAAACGCGCATGATTCGGATGAAATAACATATGCTCCGTCGGGCATTATACCGATGGAAAGCGGGCGGAAACCGATGGGGTCCCTTGCCGCCAGCAGCTTTTTCGGGGACATTAAGACAAGGGAATATGCACCTTTCAGCTTATACATGGCTTCCCTTAAAGCTTCCTCAATGGAAGTGCAGGTCAGGCGCCGTTCGGTTATCGCATATGCGATTACCTCCGCGTCGTTAATGCTGTGGAAAATAGCCCCGTTAAGCTCATATTTAGTCCTCAGTTCGGAAGAGTTTACCAGCGCGCCGTTATGAGCAAGAGCCATTGGTCCCTTTACATGACGGATTACAAGCGGCTGGGCGTTATTCCGCGCCGCCTGCTTTTTTGTGGAATATCTTACATGACCTATAGAAATATTCCCCTTGCCGAGCTTATTGAGCCTTTCAGAATCAAAAACCTCCGGAACCAGCCCCAAGTCCCTGTGGTGTGTGAAAACGCCGTTGTCGTTCACAACAATCCCGCATGATTCCTGACCCCTGTGCTGCAAAGCGTACAATCCCATATAAGTCTGAATGTTAACATCGGTCTTCTCTTTGCTGTAAATGGCGAAAACGCCGCATTCCTCACGGATATTACCGAACATTGTTTTACCGTCCTTCTTTATTTTATATAATTCTAAAATTATCAATTTTAACTGTCAGTAGTCTTATACTTATTTATTATTCCTTTTACCGCTTTGATGAATTTTTATCGGTATAACATACAACAGTGAAAGAAATGCGCTGCCTGTTAATATAGACAGTATGCACAATAGCAGTGATTTTTCACCTAGGAAAACCACTGAAACAGTAATCAGCGCAATAAACAGAGGAGTTTCTATAAATGATATTTTCTTCAGTAAATCAATAAAATCCTGCTTGATAATCCAGTTTTCTATCCGCTTCATGAAAAGCTGCCTCCTGCAATAATACATATCTGTTTCATGCGGTTCATTACAAATCCGCAATCATTTCCTGAAGCTTGTTATTCTTTTCCGTAACCCCGTCTGCCATTTCCAGTTTTGCGGACATCAGCCTGAATGAAAGACTTTCGTCTGAAAGCGCAAGAATCTGAACGGCAAGCACTGCGGCGTTCTTGGCGCCGTTTACGGCTACGGTCGCTACGGGGACGCCCGGCGGCATCTGAACGGTAGCAAGGAGCGCGTCAAGACCCTCCAGACCGGACTTAACCGGAATCCCAATAACGGGAAGGGTAGTATGCGAGGCAATCACCCCCGCAAGGTGAGCTGCCATTCCCGCGGCGCATATTATAACGCCGAAACCCCTGTCTTTAGCGTTCTTTGCAAATTCCGCCGCTTCGCCGGGCGTTCTGTGAGCTGATATAACCCTGCATTCAAACGGAACGCCGAAGCTCTTGAGTTCGGAAAGAGCGGGCTTAACGACTTGAAAATCACTGTCGGAACCCATAATAACAGCAGCTTTTAACATGATAAATCCTCCATATGCACAAAAATATAAAAAACTGCAACTATAACGTTACAGCCGGACATTTAAGATTAAAAGAGGGTATAAAAATACAGCTATCAGACGATAGAAGCAGTTTGTATTTAAAACAGCATGATTTCTGTTTCACAAATATGACCATCCTCTCCGGATGTTTTGTCCGGAAAGGACAAAACTGGCTAGCCGTAAATTTATTTTCGGACTTCCCTCCGTAAAAACTTACAATAATATTGTACTAGATTTTACATAAAATTTCAAGGGTAATTTTAAAATTAATTATTTTTCACTAAAATTAATAATTTAATCTTGCATTTTTCTGAAAATATGTTAAAATAGTATACAGGGAAGAATTTTATCTCTGAAATGAAATTTTTTAGGAGGTGACTTTTATATGGCATATAAAATTTCCGACGAATGTATTTCCTGCGGCGCTTGCGCCGACCAGTGCCCGGTATCGGCTATTTCCGAGGGCGACGACAAGTATGTAATCAGCGAGGAAACATGTATCGACTGCGGAGCCTGCGCCGACCAGTGTCCTGTTGACGCAATATCAGCCGATTAGTCAGCTGTGCCTAGTACTTTATAACAACTAAAAGTTGCGAATAATAAATAATGCGTTCAGGTGCGAAAAAGCTCTGCTTTTTCGCAATACTTCTTGATAATGTCTG
>DBCY01000141.1 GCA_002293295.1 Ruminococcus sp. UBA946
AACCGGAACTGGTTTGCACGGTCGAATTCATACTACCCCCTAACGGCGGACTTCGCCAGCCTGTTTTCAAGGGGTTAAGTGATGATAAGGCGGCGAGGGAGTGTATGATAAATCCTGTGAGTTAATTGAATATAATTAAATATGTTTACTAATTCAAATCGATTGACATTTTTAATTTAATAGTGTATAANNATAAATTAATATCGCCAAATAAATCCATAAAAAGGCTGTTTATACGTAATTAAACCCGTTTTCAAAGAGGAGCGTTATATGAATATTAAAACTCTGTTCAATTTGTCGTCCGGTTTATATATCATCGGAGCAAATGACAAAGAAAGAAAAGTCGGCTGTGTGGTTAATACCGTTACACAGTCAACTTCAAATCCCGTGACGATTACCGTTTGTATCAATAAGGACAACTATACGAATGCTTGCATTAAAAACACCGGGGAATTTTCTGTTTCTATTTTATCCGAAAAAACTAAACAAGGCACTTTCGGTATCTTCGGGTTCAACAGCAGTAAGGACACGGATAAATTCGCAGAAGTTCCGACCAGTCTTACACCGTCTGGGCTGCCGTACATAAATGAAGGCGTCACGGGCTGGCTTCAATGCAGAGTGATTGAAGCTGTCGACAACTTCACTCACACAATTTTTATAGCTGAGGTTCAGGATGCTGAAAATTTATATAATGAACCCCCCATGACCTATGCATATTACCATAGCGTTATAAAAGGAAAAACACCGCCTAAAGCTTCAAGCTATACGTCTGAGACGGACGTGTCTTTTGAGCCGAAAGCAAATATTGAAAATAATAACAGCGTAGAAGTATCAGTTATGAAAAAATTCGTGTGTCTTATCTGCGGTTATGTTCACGAAGGAGACGCTCCGCCGGAAATATGCCCAATCTGCAAGGCGCCCGCCGAAGAATTTAAGGAACAGAGTTAGAACATTGAAAGGGTTCGAATTCAAAAAGTAAACACGGTTTATTTTTTATAATTAATAGATGGGAGATTTAATTATTATTGGAAATCAAAAATTTTTCAAATGCAGTCACTGCGGAAACTTAACAGGTCTTATTGACAACAAGGGCGTGCCAATGTTCTGCTGCGGTGAAAAAATGACCGAACTTGTGCCGAATACCGCTGAAGCAAGCACAGAAAAGCATTTGCCGGTTGTGGAAACTACGGAAAACGGCATCGCTGTCAGCGTCGGAAGTGTCTCGCATCCAATGGAAGATGCTCACCACATAGCTTTTCTGTATGCGGAAACTGAACGCGGAGGTCAGCGGAAATGCCTGAAACCCGGTGAAGAACCGAAGCTGTCGTTCAGTTTTTCTGACGACAAGCCTGTCGCCGTTTATGCTTACTGCAACCTGCACGGGCTTTGGAAAACGGAAATAGCCTAATGCATAAGTTAAAAATTATTTATTTTGAGGTTATGGCTATAAATATGGAGGAGTATGATGGAAATACGCAAAGCGGTATTAAACGACATTTCCAGCGTTTGCAAAATGTTTACCTTAAGGATGAAAGATTCCGTTGAATCGTCTTATTCATTGGCAGGAATAAATGATAAAGAAAAAATATTCTCAGAAATGATTACTGTTCAAATTGAGGAAACATTCCGTGTCGGAGAGATATGGATTGCCGGAGAATTTCAAGGGGCGCTTGCGGGTCATTACGGAAAGAATTTTAAGCTGTTAAACGCTCTGAGAAGCGCTGTAAGAATGAATAAAAGCCTTCATAAATACGTAGCAAAAGATGATTTGGCTCAATTCGCAGCCAATATGAAAAAAATTGCTGGAACTCAAAACACAAGCTGGCGTAAAAAAGTTTGCGGCAGTAAAAATTATTTCTACATACAATTGGTTGCCATTGACGAACGATTAAAAGGTCAAGGAGTTTTCAGACAGTTGATAGACCCTATTCTTATGCGAATGAAAAGTGAAAATGTACCTACGCTCATAGACACTCATGATAAAGATAATATCCCCATATATGAACATTTCGGATTTGAGCTTGTTAAGAAGCATCAGGCGAAAAACGGAGAGTCAATATATCAATATTCAATGATAAAACGTCCTTAAATGTTATTTTCTTATCTTCATTTTCTGATGGTTTATTCTTAATATCTACTTTACATAGCCAGTCAGAAATGACTGGCATTTTTTATTCCCCGAAATCTGTGTGCTGACTAAAGGGAAAATTCGTTAAGAGAGCGGTAAATTGTAATAAGGAGAATGTATAAGGGTTTATGACTGATAAATCGGCAACGGAGTTGTTTTGTATTAATTTAAAACAGATTCGTTCGTACTGCCGATTTCAAGCAGGTTACCTTCAGGGTCGGCAACATAAAAATTACGGATACCAAAGGAAAAGGTGATAGGTTCTCCGGTCGGGAATTGTACTCCTAACTTTGACAGGCGCTCATATTCCGCATCCACGTCGGCAAAGCAGGGCAGCCAGAGTGCAATTTCAAATGTTTGATTGATTCCGTTTGGAGGGACGTAGGTCTCCCCGATTGCCTGTGCGAATTGTTTCCTGCTGTACATGAACAGGGATAACGCGCCGCTTGCCGTTTCAAACTCGGCAAAGTCCCCTCCGTTCCAATCCGTGTGAAAACCTAAAGTATCTCTGTAAAACCGAACCATGCTGTCCATGTCATCGGCATATAGGCACGCGCCTATCTTTACATCCCGTCCGTTCATATATTTTATCTCCTGTATTCGCACAAAGGCGAATAAAATATTAATTATCCTTTTGAACTATTTTTTATTATACCACGGTAAGATGATAAAGTCAAATTAATAGAGTATCGTGTGTATACTATTATTTACATAGCCAGTCAGAAATGACTGGCATTTTTTATTCCCCGAAGTCTGTAGCTGACTAAAGGGAAGTTTACATACCGCTCCGTTAAGAGAGCGGTACTATTATTTATAGGAGGTTTCTGTTATGCAGAATAAAATGCAAGTGTTCCAAAACGAGGTGTTTGGAGAAATCCGCACAATTGAAAAGTGCGGCGAGCCTTGGTTTGTCGGCAAAGATGTAGCAAAGGCTCTCGGATACTCAAATGCAAGTAAAGCTATCATCAGTCACGTTGATTCAGAGGATAAGGCAATGGAAATGATAGCACATTCCCAAAATGGGAACGTGGTTACAAAGACCGCAATAATCAACGAATCCGGGCTATATTCATTAATCTTGTCAAGCAAACTTCCCTCTGCAAAAGTGTTTAAGCGTTGGGTTACGTCGGAAGTGTTACCTTCAATCCGCAAACATGGGGGGTATATCAAGGAAGAACTTCTTGACGAGCTTCTCAAATCCCGCGAAACCGCAAACCTTTACCTTGAAATGCTTAAAACTCAGAAAGAGTTGGGGAAAGCGAACGAGGAATTTATAGTAAAACTTAAAGACTGCGTTGAGGTGCTTACCCCGCAGGCACATTACTGCAACGTTATTCTGAGAGGTCATAATTCAATACCTGTTTCCGTGATTGCGAAAGATTACGGAATGTCCGCCGTAAAATTCAACCGTATTCTTCACGCCTGCAAAATTCAGTATAAAACAGGCGGAACGTGGCTTCTTTACAGCAAATACGACAATCACGGCTATACCGAAACGGTGACTTACAAAGAAAATGATGTAATCGTGCGGATTGCAACCTACTGGACGCAGAAGGGCAGAAAGTTCATCTATGAAACCCTGAAAAAGCACGGTATTCTGCCCGAAATCGAACGGATATATGTTCAGCTTGAATTGTCAGTCATTTGACTGGTATTTTTTGCTGCCCTGACAATCAGTACACATTCAGTCAATTCATAAACGGATTGGCTTATTTTTATGCCCAAAAAAGGAGATGAAACATGACCTTTATAGACTTTTTCGCAGGCGTAGGCGGTTTTACAAAAGGACTTGAGCAAGCCGGAATGAAGTGCGCCGGATTCTGCGAAAATGACAAATTCGCACTGAAAAGCTATACGGCGATTCATTCGCCGGACTTGAACAAGGAGTGGTTCTGTTATGACATCACAAAAGCAAATTCAAAAAAAATCCCCTATGCCGACGGGTGGTGTGCGGGCTTCCCATGTCAGGATATTTCAATCGCAAACAGCCGGCAGGCAGGACTGGACGGAGCAAGAAGCGGACTGTTTTATGAAGTTATTAGGCTCATCAAAGGCAAGAATCCCGAAACTCGACCCAGATGGCTTTTCTTTGAGAATGTTAAAAACCTCGTTCAGATTAATGGGGGCAGAGATTTTACCGAAATTCTCTCTCAGATTTCCGACTTGGGGTACGACTGTGAATGGCAGATTATCAATTCAAAGTCATACGTTCCCCAAAACCGCGAACGTATATTCATTATCGGACATCTTAGAACAGGAAGTACCCGAAAAATATTTCCTCTCGGAACGGCAAATGAGCAAACTCCTGTCGAACTGTTAGGCGGTCGGCAGGGAAACAGGGTTTACAGTCCTGACGGAATAAGCGTTTGTCTGACCTCACAGGGCGGCGGTTTCGCCGGGAAAACCGGACTTTACTTTATTGACCTCTGCGCCGCTGACCCTAAAATCACCGATACGGCAAGATGTATAAAAGCTCGTTACAATTCGGGAATATCAAACCGTTCGGAACTGTCGGGAGTTTTGTCAAACGGCAGGGTAAGAAAATTAACTCCGAGGGAATGCTTCCGTTTGCAGGGGTGGGGCGACGAGGATTTTGAAAAAGCGGCGGCGGTTAATTCCGACAATCAGCTTTACCGTCAGGCGGGAAACGGCGTTACCGTGCCAGTTATTAAAGAAATCGGCATGAAATTGATGTCAGCATACAAATAAACAGAACTGGAGGGGAGGAATTTGGTACAGGAAGAATTACACCGTAAAGAGGAGGAATTAACCCATAAAACCGTTGCCTTAGCAGTAAGCGGAACAAAAATGACGGTATCCGTTCTGAAAAACATGATTGAGAAATACCTTGACGGACAGAAATTGAAATCACCCAAAATCTATAAGGGAAAACAATCAGTTAAAAACCTTGTAAAAAGCGGAGCAAAGCTTACGAAAATAGAAATCACCGACCAAAACATAAAGTCTTTCAGCAGAACGGCAAGGAAATACGGTATTGATTTTGCGCTTCGTAAGGATAATTCAGAGGAAATTCCGAGGTATTTTGTATTTTTCAAGGCAAAGGACGTTGACGTTCTGAACGCCGCTTTCAAGGAATTCCTGAATAAGGAAATGACGAAATCCAAAAAGCCGCAAATCCATGAGCAGATTAAGGACGCTATGGAGCAGTCAGCAAGTATCGACAAGGAGCGAAGCCGCACCAAGACGAAAACAAGGGAGGCGGAACTGTAATGGCATTCAAATTCAATAAGCGGAAAGTAATAAAAACCCTGCCTTTTGTTTTCATAGGATATTTCGTGAATAAGATTGCAGAATCCTACCGTACTTCAATCGGCGCCAATGCCGGCGAAAAGCTGATGTATACGGTAAACAGCTTCAATAAGGTGTTATCGGATAATCCCCTGCCGAGTTTTCATCCGAAAGACCTGTTAATCGGGGTTGCGGGCTCGTTGCTTGTAAAGGCAATAATCTATTTCAAAGGCAAAAACGCCAAAAAATATAGGAAAGGAGTTGAATACGGTTCTGCAAGGTGGGGTAACGCCAATGACTGGAAGCCCTTCATGGATGATGACTTTCAGAAAAACGTTATCCTCACCGATACCGAACATCTGATGATGGAGAGCAGACCGCCGGATATACGTAACGCGCGGAATAAAAATATCCTCGTTATCGGCGGGAGCGGATGCGGTAAAACCTATGGATTTGTTAAGCCGAATATTCTTCAAATGCACTCGTCATACGTCGTAACCGACCCTAAAGGAAGCGTGCTAATTGAGGTAGGAAACGCCCTTAAACAGGGCGGTTATGACATTAAGGTGCTGAATACCATTAACTTTGCAAAGTCTATGAAGTATAACCCGTTCGCATATATCAGGAGCGAAAAAGATATAATCAAACTTGTCAATACAATCATGGCGAACACCAAGGGGGACGGCGAGAAATCGTCCGAAGATTTCTGGTCGAAAGCCGAACGTTTGTACTACTCCGCCTTAATCGGGTATATATGGTATGAGGGCGGCGAAAAGGAAAAGAACATCATCACTCTTATTGATATGATTAACGCTTCCGAAGCAAGAGAAGATGACGAAAATTTCAAGAATACCGTTGACCTTATGTTTGAAGCATTGGAACAGGAAAACCCCGAACATTTCGCCGTCAGGCAGTATAAAAAGTTTAAGTTAGCGGCGGGCAAAACAGCAAAAAGCATATTGATTTCCTGCGGTGCAAGACTTGCCCCGTTCGATATTAAAGAACTCCGCGACCTCATGGAATACGACGAACTTTCCCTTGATACCCTCGGTGATAAGAAGTCTGCATTGTTCGTAATCATAAGCGATACGGACGATACATTTAATTTTATCGTTGCCATCATGTATACCCAGTTATTCAACATTCTGTGCGATAAGGCTGATGATGAATACGGCGGTCGATTACCCTTTCACGTTCGCTGTATCCTTGACGAATTCAGCAATATCGGGCAGATTCCCAAATTTGAAAAACTCATAGCAACCATAAGAAGCCGTGAAATATCGGCTTCTATTATTTTGCAGGCGCAGTCACAATTAAAGGCGATTTACAAGGACAACGCCGAAACAATAATCGGCAACTGCGACACCACTTTGTTTCTCGGAGGCAAAGAGAAAACAACACTCAAAGATTTATCTGAAATTTTGGGCAAGGAAACAATCGACCTCTATAATACCTCTGAAACAAGGGGAAAAGACACCTCCCACGGTCTAAACTATCAGAAGGTGGGGAAAGAACTCATGTCACTGGACGAAATCAACGTCATGGACGGAGGGAAATGTATTTTACAGCTTCGCGGCGTCAGACCTTTTCTGAGTAATAAATACGATTTGAAGAAGCATCCGAAATATCATCTGACCTCCGATTGTGACAAGAAAAACACCTTTGACATTGAAGCATATATCAACAGAAAACTCAAAATCAAGCGGGATACGGTCGTTGAATTATACGACTGTTCCGAAAACTAAAATTAATTTTAAGGAGATTTTATTATGGACTTTTTTAATTCAGCGGTAGAAACCTTACAAACCCTCGTAGTCGCTCTCGGCGCGGGTCTCGGAGCATGGGGAGTTATCAATCTTCTCGAAGGCTACGGAAATGATAACGCCGG
>DBCY01000055.1 GCA_002293295.1 Ruminococcus sp. UBA946
TAAAAAGGGCAGACTACCCCCTTAGTAAGAGGAAGGAATTTTTTAAGCGGAAGAACAACAGTCAAAATACTTCCTCCCATAAAAATTTAGCGAAGGAAAGACATTGACTGAACTGCCGCACATTTAACAAAAGGCTAAAACAATGATTAGCATGCGGACTCGGGGTACCACTTATTTGTGCTTGAAAGGCGATTCTTACACTGTTTAATATGCTGGCTTGCTTGAACCGCAGACAGTAATCTGCAACTCCTCCTACCATGCTTTGTAGTTGCCTTCCCTTCAAGCCTATTACACCAAAAGATGCGGGGACTTCCCCATTTTTATCACTATTGGCGCCTTGAGCGCAGCGAAAGGAATGTTTTTTAATATGAAGAATCTTAGAATTTATGAAGAGTTAATTTCAAAATCAATGATTGCGTATGAAAAAGGTGGGTTTAGTGAATCGATTAAATTAATTAATAATTATATCAAAGAAACTCCGAATTTTTTGGAAGCCTATCTAATTCGAGGAGAGTTATATTTAGAAATCGGAGATTTTAATAAAGCGCTTAATGACTTTGAGAAATCAATTAAGCTTGACCCCTATGAAGCCATATCATACTATGACCGTGCAATGGTATACACCAAATTGGGTTATGATATTAATAAAATTATTGACAACCTAAGTAAAGCAATTGAACTTGACGCTGATTATGCTGACGCTTATTCCAATCGTGCAAGTGCTTTCATAAGAACAAAAGAATTTAAGAAAGTGATTAATGACGCTACTAAGGCTATATCACTGTTATCAGGCAAAAGTATGGTGCCATATTATAACCGTGGTCTTGCATATGCGAATATAGGAGAGTACACAAAAGCTATCGAAGATTAGAATAAGGTTATAGAAATAGAACCGAGAAATGCCGAGGCATATGCTAAACGAGCTATGCTTAATATACAATAAGGCAGTAAACAAGAAGCTATCCGTGATTTTGAAACGTTTCTTGAACTTGACCCTGATAATGAAAAATCAGCATTAATACGTACTGAGCTTGATAAAATAAAAAATGGCAAAAATTTAACCCCTAAAACCTCTGGAAGCTGCTATATTGCTACAGCAGTCTACGGCTCATACAATTGTCCGCAAGTTTGGACATTACGACGTTATCGGGACAGGGTACTTATTAATAATATTTTAGGTCGGGCATTTCGTTCATACAGTTCAATGAAGCCGTGTAAAGCATACCATCGGTTTTGTCGAGATTAAGGATATATGCTAAGCTCCGATTGACTGTAGAGTGTATAGGAATTGATTTAACATAAGGCATATATCGTTGTATTCCTTTCGCAGATTTTCAATGTCCGACCGATAGATGGAATTAATCTCATTTGCTATTCTGGCTATCTGGTTGATATTATTGCTGATGGAACGCAGGGCATTATACAGCGGCGCCGCTTTTTCCAAATCAATATAGTTGATTTTGCCGCTGACGGCAATCCGTTTTATGAAGGTTCCGGTTTTGAGCCTGACGGAGGCTGCCCGCTTTTCGACCTGCTCCCATTCTGTCATATCAAATGTAATTTTCTTCTCTTTCACAATTTTGTATCTGCGCATAAAAATGTTTCCTCTCAGATTTAATAAAATGGTTTTAGGCTTAGCCTAAGAGGGGTATATCGTATTTTGGGCAGGGGCTCCCAAAATATCAAATTAAGAGGGTAAACTCTTGATTTGGAATGATATGGGAAAGTATACGGATACTTTCTGTGGCTTGCTAAGCATACCCGAAACTAAAAAAAATTTCAGCGGATTTTCCCGCTGATTTTCATTTATGGCTTACCCCTCAATTTTTTCATCCGTCGCGGCGATGACGGAAAAAAATATCCCTTCATAAGTTCCTACAAAAAAAGCCGATTTTTACGCAGGTTTAAAAAATATTCTGTTATATGCACAAATAGCTAAAAACTAAATACAGCGGTTTGATTAGTAAAGATGTAAAAATTAAATAAATTCCCAAAAACGAAAAAACGGCAAAGCAGAAATTCAATATTGCTTTGCCGGTTAATTTTAATAAAAATATCAGAATAAGAAATTTTTATACCCCTGCCACTTGTGTAATATTATATTAATTTGCACAAACAACATGGCTGTTTTTTGTTTATTTAACAAAAAATATTATTCGGGCTTCATTTTATGCGTAAAAATCAGGCATATTTGTAGGAACTTATGAAAGGACATAAATTCGCAGATTGATTTGAACAGAAAGTGTTCATGCTTCGCCGCAGTCAGGTCTGAACTTCGCCGTATGTCCCTTTCATATCTTAACAAAAAAGAAGGGGAGAGGTCTGAATAATATTTTTTCAAGGATAAGGGAAACCCTGCCTATCAACGAAGCCGTCCGGTATTACGGTTTGGATGTCGGCAGAAACGGAATGACTTGCTGTCCGTTCCATGACGACAGGAATCCGAGCATGAAGATTTACGAGGATAATTATTTTTGTTTTGGTTGCAGAGCTTCTGTTTTTTAGAATCATATTTTACACCGTGGTTTTGTCGGTTGGCATAATTGCGGACAGGATAGTGCAGATGGCGGTATTCATGCTGTTTTTCGAGCCGCTGCGCATTTACGCGGGCGGCTATCATGCCAAATCAAGACGGAATTGCTTTATATCGTCATTTTTAATGTTGGTTGCGGTAGTGTCGGCAATCAGATTTATACCGGATACAGCGGTTCTGTATGTTTCAATAGCGGTTATATTTATTTTTGGCATAATAATCTGGCTTATCGTACCTGTGGAAACTGTAAATAAGGTCTTTGAGGATATTGAAGTAAAGGTATACCGCAGAAGGGCAAGACTGATACTGGCAGTTGAAATTTTAGTTGCAGCCGTGAGTATTCTGTTAAATTATTATAAGCTTTCCTATATCATTTCATTGGGTCTGCTTTGTACAGGTTTGCTTCTATTAATAGGTTACATATATAATAACGGCGTAAAGAAAAATTATACAGACAGGTGTGTTGATATAAAAAATGCAGATAAGCCGGTGAATTCAAATTAAAGATTTTGAATTTGCCGGCTTAATATAATATCTTATCAGTGCGGAGGATTGGATTGTCGTCAAATTGCCAACTCTGTGTGATTTTAATAAAGGGCGATTGCATAAGGTCATTCGATAATACATGATAAATGGCTCCGAAGATAAACGGAAAAAACATACCATATATAGTAACCGCATTTTTGAGCGGCGCGGGAGTGTCGATAGGACAAGTAAAGGTGGATGAGAAAAGCAGTGAGTATACGGCAATACCCGAACTGCTGGACTTAATCGACATAAGCGGCTGCATAGTTACAATAGACGCAGCGGGTACATATACGCCGATAGCACAATTTGGTTAAATTAGATACTTCTTTCGGTAAAGTACCTTTTAACCGTAAGCTTACTAATTACCAAAACGACTTTTCAAATATCGAAAATCTTATTTTTTCTGTTATCCCCTTTCATCCTTGATTTTTAAGCGAACGCCATATTTTGACCAGGGAAAATTCATATTTTCTATGTAGAAATATAGGCTCTGTCATGGTACAATAGTAATGATTTCAATACGCCTTTGAAAGATAAGGCGTATTGAAGATTATTTATATAATGCGGGGAAGGGATTAAAAATGTCAAATAGTCCGAAGTTTAAGGTGTCATTATGCATTGGTAAAACTAACGAAGAACGCATTGAAGCGTTTGAAATGTACCAAAAGGCTTTCGGTGCAGAAAAGACGTGGGAAAGCGTGCCGCCCGATGGTGGAGATATCCATATTGGTATGGATATAAACGGGTTTGAATTTTTAATCGGCCCAGGAGGTAAAGTTGAGAAAACGATGGAAAATGCCATGTGTTGCGAATTTCACTTTGATAACGAAACCGATTTGCGTAATGCCTATGATGTATTAATTAAAGATTCACCGAGATATTCAATGGAAGGACCTTTTCCTTGGGCAAAGATTTTAGGACTCGTGATAGACAAATTTGGCATCGCTTGGGCTTTGTATTTTAATGAATAGCGAGCTCAGATAATAAGCAACTGCGATGTACGCCTTATTCCCCATAGGCGTAACAATAAGTCAAAAATTATATAAGCAAACGGCGGTCACAATATTATTGTAACCGCCGTTTACTTAATAGCTAAGTTCCGCTTATCGGGTATGATTTTAAGTTTTAAGGTAAGCGTCAAACCACGCCCACCTATGAATAGAGGAAAGAAAATGGTAAGATAAGAAGGTGGGAGGTGGTTGCAATGACAGCCCAGGAAAAATGGGAGAGAAAAGTAAAGGAGTTTAAGGCAAGCGGAAAGAGCCAGCGGATATGGAGTGCGGAAAAGGGAATAAA
>DBCY01000116.1 GCA_002293295.1 Ruminococcus sp. UBA946
TAAATAAAGATACTAAAAGCCGCTTTATGCGGCTAATTTTTTTCCTGTTTATAATGAGAACCAAAAAATATCCCGTTATAACTCTTTCCTAATTTTATCAGCATAATAATATATAAATTCATTGAGAGTGGGAACACCTCTTTCGGAAGAGATATGCGCGGTATAATATTTCGATAGTTCGTCAATATCTCCGGTACGCCAGGCATTATTAATTGCGCCCTGCATTGCTCTCTCGACGCTTTTATCAGATTTTCGGAATTTTTTAGCTATCTCACCGCATAAATAATTCACCTTGCCGTTAATCAGTATTCTTATACCTTCGGCAAGATATTTTTTCCCTAAAAGCTTAGGATTGATACCGATAAGCTCCAGATATGCATCAATTTTCTTTTGAACCCTTGCAGCCTGCTGTTCGGCAGTTTCAGAAGTCATAAGCTCATATTTGATTTTTAAGTTAATACGGTTTTTTATAGATTCATCCATTCTGCAAAGAAATTTTACCGCGGTTTCTTCATTATAATCCCTTTGATATTTTGATAATATGAAATCAGCGCCCATTTTTCTTAACTGGTCGTGGGTTGTTTGGCTTGTATTGTGTGTTGTCACTAAAATATAAGGAAATATGTTCAATTCAAGTTTATTAAGCTCCTCAAGAAATATAAAACCGTTACCATAGCCTTTATGAAGCTCCAAATCAAGGATAACCGCGTCGGGAAGGCAGTCTTTGACAATTAACAGAGCCTGGTTCGTATCGTCTGTTGTTCCTACAATCCTTACGCCTTCAAGAGTTTTTACATACTCTATTATTGCTTCGCATTCATAAGAATCGTCCTCAACCAGTAGAATTTTAAGCTCCCTGTCCATGTATATGAACCTCCCCCCATATTTTATATTACTTTTTGACATTATAATAATCATAGATACTTTTTAATACTTATCTTTCTACATTATACTACTATTTCCTACATTTGTCAATGCATCGATTACATATAATTCCGTGTGTTGTATTATTCCGTATTATTATCGTATAAACTGTTTGACAATATAAATTGAATATGATATAATAATTCCATAAAACAAATGTTTGCTGATTAAACCGGAAGGAGCAGAAGCTTTGAGTGATATATCGGGTGTTAAAAAGCTGATTAGTTTAATACTTTCCGATGAAAAACTAATGAACAGTAAAAGCTTAAACAGCAGAATTTATCATGACGAACCAATCCTGACGACGGCAAACCGGCTTTACGGTTATATCCCCCCTGAAATAACAAAGATGAAAAAAATTGCTGCCGGTTACAGCAGCTTTAGTCAATCGAATGAATATATTTTTTATCAGCAATTAAAGCTTATGGAGGATTATGAGGATGATTTGCCGTATGAGGGTGAGTTCAACAGATATTTTCCCACCTATCAGTCAATGACGCTGCAGCAGCTAAGGGGTTATTTTACATGGCGTACCGGCGTAAGGAAGGGTATTATTAATAAGGCACCCCTTTCCTTTGCGTTTGTTTATGTTTATGAACTTTTACACGGCATCGGAAGCAAATCCCCCGGGGAAGGTTTTGAAGCCTTAAAAAGGTTCAGGCTGGAATACGGGAAGACAGAAGGACAGCTGGACCGTTATATCAGTTCGTGGATGAATGACTATGTTATTTACTATAACCTTGATAAAGACCTCATTTCAGAATCAGACGACTTGAAATTCGACAATTCACTGCTTGTTTTGCTGAATTACAGGGAATATGATAACAAAGCGGTTTTTTCCGCCGTTAAATCGCTTTCTTCATATAATATTGATAATTCAAGATTTTACAAGGAATACCCCGATGATATGAAAAAAGTCATATGCGGCGTATTTATTGCTTTGTCTGAATATTTTGCCAAAAACAGGAAAAACTCATTTTGCGGGAAACTGTTTGGCAGAAAAATATCATGCTCATACTATATGTTCGGTTCGGCTGTTTTTTATGATATAAAAAAGTATAAGGAATATGAATATATTATCAGCGATATTCATAAGTACCGCTGCGTAAACGGTTTCTGGACCTGCGAAAAGTATTTCGGAAACAGGGAAAAAAGCTCGGAACTCGGCAGCATTCTTAAGCTTACCGATTGCTTTATGAGACAGGAATACAGCTTTAAATACCCGTTGAAGTATGATAAGGGTACAAAAACGGTTACCGGGATTATAAATAAGGAAATTAAAAAGTTCATTGAAAATAAAAGGACAAGTACGGTAACTGAAATAATTATAGACGTTTCAAAACTAGGGAATATAAGGAAAGCGGCTGATATTACACGCGACAGGCTGATTACAGAAGAGGAAACCGGGAATTATAACCCGACGACGTTTATTGATGAAATGCCTGAAAATATAACTTCCGGAACTGACATTGAGGAAGATAACGAAAAACCGGATGTATCCGAAGCTGTTTCAGTTGATACAGGGCTTGACGGTATACAGTATAAATTCTTACAATGCCTTTTATATAATAAAAATTATGATACGCTTATTAATGAAAACCATATCATGCTTTCGGTGCTTGCCGATGAAATAAATGAAAAACTGTTCGTTCTGTTCGGCGATACCGTTATTGAGTTTGACGGTAATCTTCCCGTTCTTATTGAAGATTATACCGAAGAACTGAAAGGATTGATAAATGAATATTCCTAAAAGAATCGCTTCGACGCTTATTAATTCGCTTAAGGGCGGGGTTGTCCCCAGAATTGGGCTCCCGTTTATAACAGTCGGACGTGAAACGGAAATTAGCGCGCTTTTGCATGATATAGACATTATCGCGGACGGAGGGGCTACATTCCGTTTTATTTCCGGTAAGTACGGCAGCGGAAAAAGCTTCCTGCTCCAGACTGTAAGGAACTATGTCATGGACAGGAATTTTGTGGTGGTCGACGCCGACCTTTCTCCCGAACGCCGCCTGCAGGGGACTAAAGGACAGGGACTTGCAGCCTATAAAGAGTTAATCAATAATATGTCGACTAAAACGCGTCCCGAGGGAGGCGCTTTAACCCTGATACTTGACAGGTGGATTAATAATATTCAAAGCGAAACCGCCGCCGGAAGCGGTCTGTCATACGATAATCCGGAATTTATCAGCCTTGTCGAAAAGAAGATTTACGGAGTAATTAATTCGCTCAGTGATATGGTACACGGCTTCGATTTCGCTAAGCTGCTTACCGTTTATTATAAATCCTATGTTGACGGGAATGACGAAAACAAATCAAAGGTGGTAAAGTGGTTCAGGGGCGAATATGTTAATAAAACCGAGGCAAAGTCCGAGCTTGGCGTGAATATTGTCATTTCGGACGACGACTGGTATGAATATATTAAAATCTTTGCAAGCTTCCTGAAAAAAGCCGGATACAACGGTATGCTAATACTTATTGACGAGCTTGTTAATATTTATAAAATCCCTAACAGTATCACGAGGCAGTATAATTATGAAAAAATCCTTACCATGTATAACGACGCGTTGCAGGGTAAGGCAAAATATCTTGGTATAATAATGTGCGGAACCCCTCAGTGCATTGAAGATACCCGGCGAGGAGTATACAGTTATGAAGCGCTGCGTTCAAGGCTGGCAGAGGGCCGTTTCGGCAGGGATGACGCAAAGGATATGCTTGCCCCCGTCATTAAGCTTCTCCCTCTTAATTATGAGGAGATGCTTGTTCTGATTGAAAAGCTTGCCGGCATTCATGCCGTGCTATTTGAGTATAAGCAAACTCTTACGCAAAACGACCTGGTTAATTTTATTAAGATAGAATTCGGAAGAATCGGAGCTGATGTCAACATCACACCCCGGGAGGTAATCCGGGATTTTATTGAACTTCTTAACATTGTATACCAAAATCCGGATATAAGCGTTACTGAGCTTTTAAGCTCCGAAGGCTTTGAATTCGCAAAAACCGCGGTGAATGAGGACAAAGTAATAGAACAGGAATTTGCCGAATTTGATATATGATTCGGACAGGGGTAAAAGTCTGAAAAATAGATTTTTAAGACTTAAAAATTTTGTCCTTTCAGAACAAAATGTCCGGAAAGGATGGTTATAAGAATGAATATTTACAGCCGGTATGCTCCTTTCATACAGGATTTTATTTATAACAACAGCTGGGAATCGCTCAGAGCCATTCAGGTCGCGGCAGGTGATGCTATTTTTAACACCGATGACAATGTCCTGCTTTCGGCTTCCACCGCGTCGGGCAAAACCGAAGCGGCGTTTTTCCCTATTCTTACGCTGTTTACCGAGGATATGCCGTCATCTGTCGGCGCCGTTTATATAGGACCCTTAAAAGCGCTTATCAACGACCAGTTTACAAGGCTGAACGATTTATGCGCCGAAGCGGAAATTCCCGTCTGGCACTGGCACGGCGACGTTTCTCAGTCGCATAAAAACAAGCTTCTGGAAAAACCGTCGGGAATCCTGCAGATTACGCCCGAATCCCTGGAAGCGCTGCTGCTCCATAAGCATGCCGCAATCTCCAGGCTTTTCGGAGACCTGCGGTTTATTGTCATTGACGAGGTTCATTCGCTCATGCGCGGCGACAGGGGAGGGCAGACCCTTTGCCTTATAGAAAGACTGTCGAAAATGGCAGGTGTGAATCCGAGGAGAATCGGACTTTCCGCCACTATCGGCGACCTCGAGACCACGGGGGAATTCCTTTCGTCCGGTACGGGCAGAAAAACAGCTATTCCGAAAATTGAAGCTAAGGGCTTAAAATGGCGGCTTTCAATGGAACATTTTTTCGTAAGCGGACCCGAAGCGTCCGCAGACAAGGATATTACCGAAGCCCTGCCTGTTCTGGAAGTCCCAACCGATACGGCTCCGAAATATGCCGACCCGGGAATAGGATATATTTTCGAGCATACAAGGGGGAAGAAATGCCTTATATTCGTTAATTCAAGAGAGGAATGCGAAGCCGTAACCACTACTCTCCGGCAATATTGCGAAGAAAAGCATGAACCCGACAGGTTTTTAATCCATCACGGGAACCTTTCCTCTTCTTACAGGGAAACAGCCGAAACCGTTATGAAGGATGACGAACAGTTTCAGACCACAGTTACCACAGCGACTCTGGAGCTTGGAATTGATATCGGAAGGCTGGAACGCGCGTTCCAGATTGACGCTCCGTTTATGGTTTCGTCTTTTTTACAGCGTATGGGACGTACAGGCAGACGCGATTTACCGCCTGAAATGTGGTTTGTAATCCGGGAGGAAATGCCTGAGCAAAGGGCGCTGTTCCCCGCTACAATACCGTGGATGCTTCTTCAGGGAGTAGCTTTGGTTCAGCTGTACCTTGAGGAACGCTGGGTCGAGCCGCCTAAGCTTGACCGGCTTCCTTTCAGCCTGCTTTATCATCAGACCATGAGCACGCTTGCTTCATGCGGAGAAATGTCACCCGCAGCTTTAGCTTCAAGGGTATTGTCCCTGAGTTATTTTTACAGGATTACGCAGGACGATTTCAAGGTTCTGATACGGCACCTCATTGAAATCAAGCATATACAGAAAATCGAAAACGGCGGACTTATTATAGGGCTTGCGGGCGAACGGATTACCAACACCTTTAAATTTTACGCTGTTTTCAAGGAAAACGAGGAATATACAGTCCGTTATGCTTCACAGGAACTGGGAACTATTGTGCTTCCCCCGCCCCCGGGTGAAAAAATCGCTCTTGCCGGTCATGTATGGATAGTGGAGGAAGTCGACCATAAACGGCACCTTATTTACTGCGAACCCGTCAAAGGTAAGGTTCCCGCATATTTCGGGCAGGTTCCCGGAGACATTAACACCCGTGTGCTGGAACGTATGAAGAAAGCTTTATGCGAGGATTTAAACTACCCTTATCTGATGAAAAACGCCGTAGCAAGGCTTTCGGACACAAGGCATTCGGCTGCAAATTCGGGGATAGACAATGAAAATCTCATATGCCTAGGCGGGGATATGTGGTGTTTGTTCCCCTGGCTCGGGACATATGCTTTCTTTGCTATTGAACGGTTCATTAAAATAAAATGCGCCCCCCTTTTAAGGATAACGGGAATGGATTCCTCACGTCCTTACTTTATTCAGTTTAAAATGAAAGCCACTAAAGAAGAATTCTTCAGGGTTCTATCCGAAATGGAAAAACAGCCGCTTGACCCGATGGAGCTTGTTTATCCGAAGGAAATACCGCTGTTTGAAAAATATGACGAATTTCTTCCCGTCAGTCTTGTAAAAAAAGGCTTTGCATACGGGATACTTGATATTGACGGTATGAAAAAAAGGATAAGGGAATGGCATATCCAGTAAATAATCATAACTAACCGTATTTAACGGAAGAATGAGGTGACTTTATGTGGCAGTGTCCGAAATGCAAACGCGATTTCAGGAATACAAATCAAGACCATTACTGCGGGAAAATCAGTTCAATTGACGAATATATCGCCGGACAACCCGAAGACATACAGCCTGTACTGCAAAAAATCAGGAGAACTATAAAAGAAGCCGCTCCCGGAGCTTCGGAAAAAATATCCTGGAGTATGCCGACCTTCTGGCAGGGTGAAAACCTTATTCATTTTGCAGCCTTTAAAAACCACGCCGGGATTTATCCCGGGGATTTAACATTATCACCGTTCAAGGAAAGGCTGGAGGGATATAAAACAACAAAGGGTGCGGTACAGTTTTCCTTTGACAAGCCTGTTGATTACGGGTTAATTGCAGAAATTACTCGCTGGAGGGTTAAATCAGTTGAAGATAAAACAAAACCGAACGAAAAGCTCTATGAATACGAAGCGGTAATTCAAGCTGCCGACAAAAATGGAGCATTTGTTGTATTCCCTTATAATATCCGAACGGAGTTCGGAAAGGGAAGGGTTAAAATCCATGCTTCATTTGACGGTGAACCGTATAATGGCAGCATTGTCAATATGGGTGTTAAAAACCACGACGGCACTGTGTGTTACATTATTGGAATCCGTAAGGACATCCGTATAAAAATCGGAAAACAGCCCGGTGATACCGTTTATGTTACGGTTAGGGAAAATAACGGGCAGTAACTCCCGAAAAAATCCGGGGATTTATCGGGGATATAAAAACAAACCCGNNTGACGGGAATCGAACCCGTGTCCGAAAACTCATCCTCATAAATTTCTACGGGTGTAGTTTATCATTAACATTCCCTTGCCCTGACGCGGATAAACACGCGGGAGGGTTTAGTAGCCTGCCAGTACACCGGCCGGACGCAGGCAGTTCCGGACGACGTTCACCACTAATCAGCGCCTGAGCCGGGACCGTGGTACTTCCCGGTCAGACGAGCAGCACTAAGCGGCTGCTAATTCAAAATTATTGTTGTCGTTTAATTTTAAAACGTATGCCGTTTAAAGAGATGGCACATCCTCTACCCGCTTATTATGATTCAAAATCCCCGTCGAAACCTTTACATCCCCATAATATATTCACAGCGTTATACAAAAGTATAATTAACTGAAAATATAAAGAATTATCTGTTATGCTCTTTAACGGCGCGCTCAATATCCCTTTTTGCGGTTCTTACAGCCATATCGTCGCGCTTGTCGTGGATTTTCTTGCCCTTGCAAAGCCCGACCTGAAGCTTGACAGTCGAACCCTTAAAGTAAACCGATACCGGAATAAGAGTAAGTCCCTCCTGTTTTACCCTGCCGAGCAGCTGCATGATTTGCTTTTTATGAAGCAGCAGCCTTCTGACGCGCATAGGGTCTTTGTTAAAGATATTACCGTGCTCATAAGGCGAGATATGCATTCCTTTGACAAAAAGCTCCCCGCCGTCGACGGAACACCAGCTGTCCTTGAGATTTACGCTCCCGTTCCGGATGGATTTAACTTCCGTCCCTACCAGTTCAATGCCGGCTTCAAAGCTCTCAAGTATAAAATACTCGTGCCTTACCTTGCGGTTTTCTGAAATGGTCTTAAAAGAAACATTATCCATAATGAACATCCTTAATTAATGCGTACTGAACAA
>DBCY01000109.1 GCA_002293295.1 Ruminococcus sp. UBA946
TGTAATTGTTCAGTACGCATTAAATAAAATAAAATTCAGCAGTCAGGGAAATACTTTCCGAATTATAAATTACCGGAACCCGGCGGCTGACGGAATGGAGTTTGTTATGGCGGAAAAAAAATTCACCGTCGCTTTAAAAACGCTTATTGACCACTTTGCTTTGGAATCCATATATCTGCCCATGGATGCTTCAAAGCTGATAATAAGCGAAACCGACATAAACCGTCCGGGGCTGCAGCTTATGGGCTTTTATGAGTATTTCAGCAATGAGAGGATTCAGATTATAGGTAAAATGGAGTTCGCATACCTAGCAACCATTGAAGAGGATTTAAGGAGCGAACGGCTGGATATGCTTTTTGCTCAGAGGGTACCAGCCGTAATTATCACAAGGGAGCTGCCTTATTTCCCGGAAATGGTTGAGTTTGCGCAGAAGTATGAAATTCCTCTGCTGAGGAGCAAGGAAAGCTCCTCCGGTTTTATGGCGGCGCTGATTGCGTTCCTGAACCTTCATCTTGCGCCTAGGATTACAAGGCACGGTGTGCTTATTGAGGTATACGGTGAAGGTATGCTTATTCTGGGCGAAAGCGGCGTCGGCAAGAGCGAAACCGCCGTCGAGCTTATAAAGCGCGGGCACCGTCTTGTAGCCGACGACGCCGTTGAAATAAGGCGTGTTTCCAACATAAGCCTGGTCGGCTCCTCGCCTGAAAATATCCGGCACTTCCTTGAAATCCGCGGTATCGGGATTGTAAACGCACGCCGTTTATTCGGTATGGGCGCCGTTAAGGTAACTGAAAAAATTGATATGATAATTGAGCTTGAACCCTGGGACAGCGAAAAGGTTTATGACAGAATGGGTGTGGACAGCGAGTATACTTCAATTCTGGGCGTTAAGGTACCCTGCACTACAATTCCCGTAAAACCCGGACGCAACCTTGCCGTTATACTGGAAGTAGCCGCTATGAACAACCGCCAGAAGAAAATGGGGTACAACGCCGCTCAGGAACTCCTTGACAATCTCGGTCTTGACGTCGATAAGAAGGAAACTATCAAGAAATGGGATATTTACTAACTTGGCAATATTTTTTACTAATATGCATAAGTATGTATTAGTATATGACGGTAAATTGGATTTACCGCGCTGGAACCGGAGGATTTAACAGAAGAATAAATAAAATTCATTCATAAAACGTATCGACAAATTAAAGGAGTATTTTTATGGCTTATGAACATATTATTGAACTTATTTCGCATGAAGCGGAAAAGCTGAACTGCGAAGTCATAAAAAATGCCGTATTAAAAAAATACACTACCTTTAAAATCGGCGGCATATGTGATTTACTTATTGAAATAAACGGTATAAGCACATGTAAAACACTTATTCCCATGGCAAAAAAACACGGAATAAAATATCTGGTTTTAGGCAGGGGTTCAAACCTTATTATCGACGACAGGGATTTTAAGGGAGTGGTATTCCGCTTAGGAAACGGTTTTTCGGAATGCTTCTGTGATAACGGTATTATAACAGCCGAAGCGGGTCTTTCTCTGAACAGGCTTTGCCTGACTGCCCTGGAAAACAGTCTGACCGGTTTGGAATTCGCTTACGGGATACCCGGAACCGTCGGCGGCGCCGTTTATATGAACGCAGGCGCATACGGGGGAGAAATGAAGGATATTATTATATCCGCGGATATACTTGACGAAAACGGAAATATACTGACCGTTAATGCCGGCGATATGGGTTTGTCATACCGCAACAGCATTTTTATGCATAGTAATTCGGTTATTCTGACCGTTTCAATGCGGCTGAGCAAGGGCAGCTTCAGGGATATAAAAAACAAGATGGATGAACTTATGGAAAAACGCAGAAACAGTCAGCCGCTCGAATACGGCAGCGCGGGCAGTATGTTCAAACGTCCCGAAGGAAGCTATGCCTCCTACCTTATTGATAAATGCGGACTGAAAGGCTGTGCCGTCGGAGACGCGCAAGTCAGTGAAAAACATGCGGGGTTTATCGTCAATAAAGGCAGCGCATGTTTTGACGACCTTATGGAGCTTATAGGTTACGTTAAAAAAAACGTATTTGAAAAAACTGGCTTTTTATTAGAATGCGAACCGGAGATTATAACGGACAGAGAGGAGTACAGGCAATGAAATTTCTTATAATAACCGGTCTTTCAGGTTCCGGGAAATCCGGTGCAATCAATGCATTGGAGGATATAGGCTTTTATTGCATTGATAATATACCGCCTCAGCTGATACCGAAATTTGCCGAAATATGCATTGAATCGAACAGTATGGATAAGGTTGCGGTAGTTACCGACACAAGGGGAGGGGATTTGTTTTTTGAACTTGACGAGGGGATAAAATACCTTTCGGACAACGGACTTGATTATTCGATTCTGTTCCTGGACGCAGCCGATGAAGTGCTCATAAAACGCTATAAGGAAACGCGCCGGAAGCATCCTCTTGATACGGCGGCTCACGGAAGCCTGCAGAACGCTGTTGATATGGAACGGGAGCTTCTTATGTCGGTCAGGGAAGCCGCCCATTATTATATCGATACCACCGATACTTCTTTGTCGCAGCTCAAAAGCATGGTTAATGCGCTTTTCCTGGAAAACCCCAAGGATTCGCTGGTAATAAAAGTCATGTCCTTTGGTTTTAAATACGGAAGCTCCAGGGAATCAGACCTGGTTTTCGACGTCAGGTGCCTTCCCAATCCGTTTTATATCCCTGAGCTTAAGAACAAGACCGGTCTTGACAGCGATGTCAGGGATTTTGTAATGCGGCATAAAGAAGCCGGGATACTTGTTTCCAAGCTGGAGGATTTACTTGATTTCCTGATTCCGTTATACCGTTCGGAAGGGAAAACACAGCTTATAATCGCTTTCGGATGTACGGGAGGAAAGCACCGTTCCGTCACATATGCCGAAATAATTTATAACTACCTTATAAATCAGAATATAAAGTGTATGATAACCCACAGGGATATTTCCAAAGGCAGGTAACTTATAGGAATAAGTGATGAAAGGACTGTGTTCTTTGTCGTTTTCATATGATGTAAAAAAAGAACTTTGCCGGCTGAACAGCGACAGGGACAGGAAATATTCGTGCCTGTACGGGATGCTTCTTTTCTGTAAAAAATTCACACCCGAAAGTATAGTGTTCCAGACGGAAAACGATATGGTGGCAAAGCTCTTCAGCAGTCTCGTAGATGAAGTTGTCGGCGGACAGGGGTGCGTCGGCATGACGGTAACGGAGAAAAAAAACACATCCTCCATATATGTCCTCAATGTTGTGAAACGGGAGCATATAGAGAACTTGATATATAAATACCGTATTTCAAGCCGTTCGCTTATACACAGAATACAGAATGAGAATATCGGAAACAACAATGTATTTTCATTTCTGGCGGGAGCGTTTTTATCCTGCGGCAGCATAATGGAGCCTATTAAGGAATACCACCTTGAGTTTGTCGTCCCGTATAAGGATTTAATGAATGATTTAATAAATATCCTTAATAATATGGGTATAAGCGTAAAATCAACCGAACGCAAGGGAAATTATGTAATTTATATGAAAGGCAGTGAAACAATTGAGGATTTCCTGACCTTGACGGGGGCTACGCTTTCCTCAATAAACCTAATGAACATAAAGATTTATAAGGATATCCGCAATAAGGCAAACAGGATTGCAAACTGTGATTCGGCTAATATTGAGCGTACCCTGAAGGCTTCGGAAAATCAAATCAAGGATATTGAGTATATAATTAATACGGCAGGAATTGACTATCTTCCCGACGACCTTATAAGCATAGCCGAGCTCAGGCTGGAATATCCCGAGTTTTCGCTCAGGGAGCTTGGTGAAGATTTAGACAAGCCGATAGGAAGGTCGGGCGTAAACCACAGACTAAAAAAAATATCGGAAATTGCATATGAACTGCGGGACAGTAAAATATAATACATTAAAAGCTTTTTTTAAACCGGAAGAAAAGAATAGAATTAATATGAATAAATTTGTTCATCTGCATCTTCACAGCGAATACAGCCTCTTAGACGGCGCCTGCAGAATCAGGGAACTGGTGGCTAAAGTTAAAAGTCTCGGACAGACTGCCGTCGCCGTAACAGACCACGGATATATGTATGCCGCCGTTGATTTTTATAAAACTGCCATGGAAAACGGTATAAAGCCCATCATCGGCTGCGAAGTTTACGTTGCGCCGCGGACGCGTTTTGATAAAGTTCACGGTATTGACAATAAACCGTATCATTTGATTCTTCTGTGCAAAAACAATACCGGCTATTATAATTTAATCAAGCTAGTCTCGGCGGCTTGTGTCGAAGGCTTTTACAATAAACCAAGAACCGACCTTGCTCTTCTTGAAAAGTACAGCGAAGGTCTTATTGCGCTGTCCGGATGTATTGCGGGCGAAATACCCGGACTGCTTTTAAACGGCGATTATCTCGGCGCAAAGGAAACCGCCCTGAAATACAAAGCGATTTACGGAGACGATAATTTTTACATCGAAGTACAGAATCATAATATCAGGGAGGAGCTGTCAATACTCCCGCTTCTGTACAAGCTGTCCGCCGAAACCGGCATTAAGCTTGCCGCGACAAATGATGCTCATTATATAAACAGACAGGACGCTAAAATCCAGAAAGTCCTGATTGCAATCCAAACTAACAAGCTTCTGACCGATGACAATGCAATGTTTTTCCCGACCGATGAATTTTATATTAAGTCATATGACGAAATAGCGGCTTTATTTACAAATGTTCCCGAAGCTGTTCATAATACGGTCAGGATTGCCGAACGCTGCAATGTTGAGCTGGAATTCGGGAAAATCAAGCTTCCCAGGTTCGATATTAAAGGCTGTGAGCACAAAGAAAACCCCGGATATTTCAGGAAGCTTTGTTATAAGGGAATGTATAGGCGTTACGGCGGGAACGTTCCGGAAAATATAATATCCCGGATGGAGCATGAGATTGAAACGATTACAAAGATGGGATATGTTGACTATTACCTGATTGTATGGGATTTTATCAGGTTTGCCAGGGAAAATAATATTCCTGTCAGTCCGGGGAGAGGTTCCGGCGTAGGAAGCCTCGCAGCTTACTGTATCGGAATAACGGGCATAGACCCTATAAAATACAACCTTCTGTTTGAACGCTTCCTGAATCCCGAACGGGTTTCAATGCCGGATTTTGATATAGATTTCTGCTATATCAAAAGACAGAAGGTAATTGATTATGTCGTGGAGAAATACGGTTCCGACAGGGTAGCGCAGATTATAACATTCGGAACGATGGCGGCAAAGGCTTCAATACGGGATGTTGCCAGAGTAATGAATGTTTCATATCAGATTGCCGATAAAACGGCGAAATTAATACCGTTCGGAGCTGATTTGGAGTCGGCGCTGGCAAAAAATGATGAGCTTGCCGGTATGTACAGACAGAATCCCGTCGTCCGCGAGCTGATTGACACGGCGAAAAAAATAGAGGGAATGCCGAGGCATTCGTCAACCCACGCGGCTGGCGTTGTTATCTCAGACGCCCCTGTCAGCGATTATGTCCCTGTGCAGAAAAATGACGAAGCGGTAGTCACACAGTACCCTATGAACATCCTTGAAAGCCTGGGGCTTTTAAAAATGGATTTTTTAGGTTTAAGGTACCTTACTGTTATCCATAACTGCGAGGACAGCATTAAAGAGGAAATCCCGGATTTTTATGTCAACAGCATTCCAATTGACGATAAATCTGTATTTGACATGATGTCAAGAGGGGAGACGCTTGGCGTATTCCAGTTTGAAAGCGCCGGGATGAGACAGCTTCTCGTCAGGATGAAACCCGAAACCTTCGAGGATTTAATAGCTGTAATTTCGCTTTACCGTCCCGGACCTATGGACAGCATACCGAAATATATCGAAAACAGGCATAATCCAAATAAAATTACGTATAAGCATCATATACTGAAAAATATACTTGGAATAACCTACGGATGTGTTGTATATCAGGAACAGGTTATGGAAATCTGCCGGGTTATGGCGGGGTATTCATACGGCGAAGCAGACCTTGTACGCCGCGCGATGGCAAAGAAAAAAGCCGGCGTTATGGAAACCGAAAGGAATAAATTCATAAACGGTTCATTGAAAAACGAAGTGCCGAGGGAGACTGCCGAGGAGATTTTCAATGAGATGTCAGGGTTCGCCTCTTATGCTTTTAATAAATCGCATGCAGCCGCTTATGCATATACCGCCTATCAGACCGCATATTTAAGATGTCATCATTACAGTGAATATATGTCATCCCTGATGACAAGCATACTTGATAATACTAATAAGCTGCTGGAGTATATAAACGACTGCGGTAAGCATAATATTATTATTTTACCGCCGGATATCAATGAAAGCTTCAGCGGTTTCTCTGCTTCCGGGAACAAGATAAGGTTTGCGCTTTCGGCGGTTAAAAGCCTTGGTAATAAATTAATCGATGAAATAATAAACGAACGTGTAAACGGAGGAAACTTTACATCATTCCAGAACTTCTGCGAAAGGATGAGCGGAACCGGTTTAAACAAAAGAGCGGCTGAATGTCTGATAAAAAGCGGAGCGTTCGGATGTTTCAAGCACAACCGCAGACAGCTGCTTGAAAATTTTGATAATATATATGACTCGTCGCAGAAAAATTCCGGAAGCATAATTGAAGGCCAGATTAATTTTTTTGAAACTAACAGCCAGTTTTCAACGAAGCATGATATTAGTATTGCCGAGGCTGATGAATATGATTTGTATACTCTCCTCGAAATGGAAAAGGACGCGACGGGTTTATNNCGGGTCATCCTCTTCAGGAATATGAGATTTACGCCGGAGTCCGCAAACTGAATCATATTGCGGACGTTATGTCCGATGAAACAGTTTTAAAGGAAGGGGATGAAATTTCTATAATTTGCATGGTGCAGGGCGTTAAGCTTTACAATACAAAAAATGATTCAAAGATGCTGTTCGTTAAGCTTGAGGATATGACCGGCGAAATTGAAGCAATAGTATTCCCGGATTTGTATCGGGTATCGGGGAAGCTTTTTATAAAAGGAAGTATTATTTTCATTAAATCAAAAATTTCATATAAGGACGATGAACCAAAGCTTTTGGCTGAATCTGTTTTAACTCCGGCTCAGTTTATAAATGTGACCGGTAATATGAACATTTATATAAAATGCAGAAGCGATGATGCGGATACAATCAAAAATATACTGAATATTGCTTCTGAAGATAAATACAGGGGGGAAATGACGCTTATGTTTTATTTTTATGATTTAAAGAAAAAAGTTCTGCCGAAAAATATAAATAAAGTAAATATATCCGCAGAGTTTTTAACTAAAATAACCGGACTTATCGGAACGGACAATGTTGTGGTATCAAAATAAACAATAATTCATATCCTTCTTTTATATATTCGGGTTAATCAAATATGAATTTATTTTGGAATACCTTGACAAATCCCGGCGAAAATAGTACAATATATTTGTTTATTATTGATTTTAGATATGCGGATAAACAGTTCCGTCTTCTGTTTATCTTAATTAAAGAAAACGAATATTATATATCAGGCGGGTTATATGAAAAGCTCAGCCGGATAAGTTAAAATTAAAAAAGAATTAAAATACTTTAACCCGGAAAGGAAGATAAGATTCATATGAAGAGGATAGGCGTATTAACAAGCGGCGGCGACGCACCCGGAATGAACGCTGCCATACGCGCGGTAACAAGGACAGCTATCAGCAAAGGCTATGAGGTTATGGGTATCAGAAGGGGCTATAACGGTCTTGTTAATATCGAAGGCAAAGAAACAAAGGATGAAATGGATTCAAAGGTTGTCCGGCTTGGCGTACGTGATGTTTCCGCAATAATTCAGCGCGGAGGGACGATTCTTTTTACTGCCAGATGCAATGAGTTCAAGGAATGGGAATCTGTACTTGAAGCCAAAAAGCGGTGCGATGAGCTTAACCTTACGGGTATGGTTGTAATAGGCGGCGACGGTTCTTTCAGAGGAGCGGCGGATTTATCGAAAGCGGGCGTTCCGTGTATCGGTATTCCCGGCACTATAGACAATGATATTTCATGTACTGATTATACCATAGGATATGATACCGCACTTAATACCGCTATGGAAATGGTAGATAAAATCCGTGACACAGCCCAGTCGCATGACCGGTGCAGCGTTATTGAGGTTATGGGCAGGGACGCCGGATGGATTGCTCTTAATGTCGGAGTTGCCGTAGGCGCGACGGCGATTATTACCCCGGAAATGAAATATAATATGAAGGATATTATAAACAGAATTGAAGCTTCAAAGGCTGATAAAAAGGAAAACTTTATAATTGTAGTTTCCGAAGGGGTAGGCGATTCCGAAGGGATTGCCAGGACAATTGAAACAATGACGGGCATTGAATCCAGGGCAACTATTTTAGGTCATGTTCAGCGCGGTGGAAGCCCCACCGTACGCGACAGGGTCAATGCCAGCGAAATGGGTTATTATGCCGTGGATCTGCTTGACCAGGGAAAAAGCAACCGGGTTGTCGCATTAAAGAAAGGCAGGGTCGTTGATTATGATATACTTGAGGCTTTAAAAATGAAAAAGACTTTTGACAAGAACCTGTATAAGATTGCCCATATCATTTCAAAATAATCTATATCTTAAGCATTTACAGAGTAGATATTTACGCGTACAGTGTCAGACGGACGGGGAGTTGCCGTCTGAACGAAAAGCAGCTGCTGTCAGCTGCTTGCGGTGTATATATCGCATCCCGCTAAAAATGCATATACGGAGCTTTTTATTGATATTGATTCAAAAACGGGTCAATACTACTCCCTTTATGCAAAACAGCATATTTTAAGGAGAGATATAATGAAAAGCTTTTTCGGTTTATTCAAGGATTCCGCAAAATCACTGACGGATATCCGTACTTTGGCAACGTCCGGTATGCTTGTAGGTTTGAGTATTGTAATAAGTTACTTACTTAAAATTCAGGTGACTGCGGATTTGAGGATAACATTTGCGTTCATCCCGATTTGCATCATAGCAATGCTGTACGGACCGGTAGTATGCTGTATATCCAATTTCGCACTGGATTTAATATTGTTTTTGATTGATAACAGAACACCGAATGGTTACAGCCCTCAGCTTGCACTGGTAGTCCTGCTTGCCGGGATAATCTACGGCGTTTTTCTTTACAGGGAAAAAATCAGTTTGATTTTAATAGCGGCTGCAAGGATAACCGTGGTTATAGTATGTAATTTAAGCCTTAATTCATATATTATATACTCGCTTTATGTTAATAAGGACTTTAACGTCTTTGAAGCGGATAAAGCCGGCTGGAACGTTTTTATACTCTGGATGAACACTTCTTTCCGTTTTATAAAAAATGTGGGTCAGCTGCCTTTGGATATTATAATGCTTTGTATTATATTGCCGGTTGCATTAAGGGTTTACGGGAAAATAAAGATGTCTTCGGGCTATTCGCGCAAAAGAGCTGTGAACAACAAATAAACAGGGGGATTTTTATGGTTAATGTCGGTTTTATCGGCGCGGGAAATATGGGATATGCCATTATGCGCGGTATTAATAACAGCGGTCTATGCGGAAATGTTAAAATGTACGCCACATCCCCGTCAATACAGCTTTATGCCTTTGACCCCGATAACGAGCAGATTAAAAAACTGAGTGAATATAACGTTATCCCCTGCGTTAGCGAACTGGAAATCATAGAGAAATGCAGGTATGTTTTTTTTGCGGTGAAACCCCAGCAGCTTAACGACGTCCTCTTAAAGGTAAAGGATTTTGTTACGGAGGATACGGTATTAATTTCAATATGCGCGGGTATAACAGACGAATATGTCAAGGCTAGAACGATTCCCGAAGCCAAGGTTATTCTCGTTATGCCGAATACTCCCTTGCTGATTGGAGAGGGAGCTTCGGCTCTGGCAAGGACAGAGCATGTAAAGGATGACGAATTTGAAATGGTATGCGGAATATTTTCCGCATGCGGCGAAATCGCAGTTGTGGATAAAAATAAAATGAAGGAGATTATTGCCGTGAACGGCTCATCCCCCGCTTTTATTTATCTTTACGCAAAGGCTTTCATTGATTATGCCTCTTCGGCGGGAATTGACAGTGATACAGCTAAAACGCTGTTCTGTAAAACACTGATAGGCTCGGCTAAAATGATAACGCAAAGCGGTAAATCCGTTGACGAATTAATAAGTATGGTTTCGTCAAAGGGCGGAACTACGGTGGCAGGACTTGAAAAGCTTTGTGAAGGGAAGCTTGAGGAAACCGTGCATAAAGCATGCGAAGCCTGTACAAAACGGGCATATGAACTTTCGGAACTGCAGGTTTAGCAATGTAATATTTCCGGACAAGCCGGCATATATCTTAACTAAATAGATTAGTGAATATAAAGGATAAGATGTATGAAAACGAATGTGAAAAAACTATCGTCATTGTCACATAACGAAGCGGCGGTTCTGCTTCTGATGATTTTGTTTTTAGCCGGGGTTTTTATCGGAACAATGCTTTTCGGCAGGCTTAACGGTGAACAGCTTGAGAGCCTGGGACGCGTTACCGGGAGCCTGATTGACAACAGGCTTGGACAAACCTTTCTGCAAACGCTGATGAATTCTTTTTCGGGAGCGTTTGTTCTGCTGCTTGGGTGTTTTATTCTAGGCTACAGCGCCGTTTCACAGCCGGTTGAAATCATTATCCCAGTTTTCCGCGGTCTCGGAATGGGTGTGTCTCTTGCCGGTATGTACAGCAGATACGGAATCAGAGGTTTCGGAATGTCAATGGTTTTAATCATACCGGGCGGTATAATTTCAGCTTTTGTACTTATGTTTGCCGTAAGGGAAGCCTTAAGGATGTCCGGAAGCATTTGCATGATTATTTTTTCTGACAGGAATATACAGAGAACGCTTGACCATAAGCTTTATTTTACAAAATTCGTTATACTGACAGCTATCCTTGTCATTTCATCTTTAATCGACAGTTTGTTTACATTTTTATTCGCCGATTTCTGGACAGGTCTTCTGTAATGTTTATCGTTAAAGGAATTTTAAAAGGAGTGTATTGTTTTGGCGCTGTTTGGTACCGATTATAATAAAGCCGGCAGGGGTATTTCAAAAAATGCCCCGAAAAAGAAAGCGTTTTTTGTATTCTGGGAGATTTATTTCAGAAAATTCTGGAAGCTTATACAATTGAATTTTATTACCTTTATTTTCTGTATTCCCATAGTGACGATTGGTCCCGCTTTATCGGGCATGACTAAAGTCCTGCGTAATTATGTGCTGGAAAAGGGTACTTTTACTTTTCATGAATTCTGGAAGGGTTTCAGCAAAAACTTAAAACAGTCAATACCCGTCGGAATTGCCGATATACTGATTTGCCTTTCGGCTGTTGCCGCTTTGAGGGTATACCCCGTTCTGGCACAGGAATACGGTAATATATACAACGTTCTTTGTGTTGTATCCGTCAGCTTTGCCTTCACTCTTTTAATGATGAATTTTTATATAATACCTATGATAGTGGCTACTGATTTAAAGCTTATTAATATAATCAAGAATGCTTTTTTTCTTACCTGTATTGCACTGAAAAAGAATTTCATTACCCTTGTTATTGTTATAACCAGTATCGCTTTCTGGATAGTCGCCGTATTTTTAAATAATATGACGGTTATACTTATACCGTTGCTGCCTGTTTCATTTATAGGGCTTGTAATAATGTTCAATACCTATCCGCAAATACAGAAATATGTCATTGACCCTTATTATGAAGAAAGGGGAGAAGTTAATCCTGAGCATTCAGGCAGTATTCCCGATGAAGACGCCTCTGTTTTCAAGGATAAGGGAGGTACGGAACAAATTATAGAAGCAAAAAATAAGAAAAATAAAACTATTTCATAATAACGCTTTACAAGAAACGTTTTATGTGATATAATATTAATGTTATGCGGATATCCGGCAGGATATTTATGCATAAAATAATACCTGTTTCTTGGATTACGGTTTAAGCCCATTGTTTGATAGCATTAAAAAGCTTTCTTTTGGGAATTTTACCATCCGTTTTCTATGAGCATGGTGAAAATATAAAAAGAGGTGAAAACCAATGCTGCTTAAAGAAGAAAAAACAGCCGTAATTGAAGCTAACAGACTGAGTGATTCGGATACCGGTTCACCCGAGGTTCAGATTGCTATTCTTACTAAAAGGATAAACGATTTGAATGAGCATCTCAAGATTCACAAAAAGGACCACCATTCAAGAAGGGGACTTATGAAAATGGTAGGTCACAGGCGTAATCTGCTTAACTATCTGATTAAAAAGGATATCAGCAGGTACCGTGCCATAATCGGAAAGCTTGGAATACGTAAGTAAAGATTATTCAAAGGGCAGAAGGTAAGTATCGGCTTACTCTGTCCTTTGATAGGGTTTAGGGGTTTATCAGGATTCAGGTTTAAGGAATAAGGTTTTATACTGATGCTCGTTAATTACAAGTGTAATAATCGGTATATTAAGCCTTGCTCCTTAATCCTAAAACCTAGCAAATACGCAGTTGTTTAGCATTAAATCGTATATATAGAAGGATTAAGGAATAAGGAGTAAGGTTTTGTCTTCAAGTTATAAGCATAAACAATATAATCGAACCTTAATCCTCACCCCTCACTCCTGATTCCTCTCTGTATACAGGATTTATTGCTAAAACTGCGGATAAAATTAATTAAAATAAAGGATGGTCATTTATGTTTGAAAACCGCAGGATTTTTAAAACTACATTTGCAGGAAGGGAGCTTTCCGTCGAAACGGGGAAAACCTGTGAACTGTCAAGCGGCTCATGCTGGGTAACCTACGGCGATACTGTCGTGATGGCTAACGTTACGGCAAGCGTCAAGCCGAGGGAGGGTATAGACTTTTTCCCGCTTTCCGTAGATTATGAGGAGAGGCTTTATTCTGTCGGAAGAATACCCGGTTCGTTTATGAAGAGGGAAGGCAAGCCTTCCGATAAATCCGTACTGACTTCGCGCGTTGTTGACCGGCCTATACGCCCGCTTTTCCCTAAGGATATGAGAAACGATGTTTCAGTAGTAATGACGGTTCTTGCCGTTGATTTGGACAATTCCCCGGAAATCGCGGGTATGATAGGAACGTCAATCGCTCTTTCAATATCAGACATACCTTGGAACGGTCCTATAGGAGGAGTAAGCGTCGGGCTTGTGGACGGAGAAATTATCCTCAACCCTACCCTCGAACAGAGGAATAAATCCGACCTGGAGCTTACCGTTGCCGCTTCGGCGGAAAAAATAGTCATGATTGAGGCGGGGGCAAACGAAGTTGACGACGATACCATGCTTAAGGCTATTCTTGCCGGTCATGAGGAAATCAAGAAAATCGTTGCCTTTATAAAGGATATACAGAAGGAAATAGGAAAGCCCAAGTTTGTCTTCGAATCGCAGGAGGTAAATCATGACCTGTTTGAAGCCATTGAAAAGCTTGCCGGCGAAAAAATAAAGGAAGCGCTTGATACGGATGACAAAAATATACGTGAAGCGAGGCTTAACCCCGTAAAAGATGAAATACATTCCGAATTTGACGAACAGTACCCCGATAATATCCCCATGATTGACGAATGCATATATAAGCTTCAGAAGAAAATTGTGAGGAACTGGCTGTATGAAGGCAAGAGAGTTGACGGCAGAGGTCTTGATGACATCCGTCCGCTGGCTGCCGAAGTCGGCGTTCTGCCCAGGGTGCATGGCTCGGGTTTATTTACACGGGGTCAGACTCAGGTTCTTACGGTAGCTACCTTAGGTCCCGTGAGCGACTCTCAGCGTATAGACGGGCTTGACGAAGAGGATTCTAAGCGTTATATGCACCATTATAATTTCCCGTCCTATTCCGTAGGCGAAACAAGGCCGTCAAGGGGTCCCGGAAGGCGTGAAATAGGTCACGGCGCACTCGCTGAAAGAGCCTTGGTACCCGTTCTTCCTACAATTGAGGAATTCCCGTATGCCTACAGGCTCGTGTCGGAGGTTCTCTCCTCCAACGGCTCCACCTCCCAGGGCTCCATCTGCGCCTCCACACTGGCGCTCATGGACGCCGGCGTGCCGATTACCGCNNACCTCACAGGGTTCTATTTGCGGCTCAACACTTGCCCTTATGGATGCCGGCGTACCGATAAAAGCTCCCGTTGCGGGTATTTCGTGCGGTCTTATTACAAAGGATGACGGCAGCTTTACCACAATGGTGGATATTCAGGGCTTAGAGGACTTTTTCGGGGATATGGACTTTAAGGTCGGGGGTACACATAAAGGAATCACAGCTATTCAGGTTGATATAAAGGTTGACGGTCTTACTCCTGAAATCATTAAGGAAGCCTTTGAAAAAACACATAAGGCAAGGCTTTATATTCTGGATGAGATTATGCTTAAGGCAATTCCGGCACCCCGCGAAGAGCTTTCGCCTTATGCGCCCAAGATGATGACCATTACCATCCATCCCGACAAAATTCGTGAGTTGACCTGTTATAAACCAGTGACTCACGCACACTNNCCCCGTGCGGCAGTCGGCAAATATGCGCCCAAAATGCTTCAGACAAAGGTTCCTGTTGATAAAATCCGCGACGTTATCGGTCAGGGAGGCAAGGTAATCCAGAAGATTTCCGCCGACTGCGAGGTTAAGATTGATATTAACGACGACGGTTTCGTATTCATATCGGGAATTGATATTGACAAGGCAAACAAAGCGCTGCAAATCATCAGCACTATCGTCAATGACCCTGAAATCGGCGCGATTTACAAGGGTAAGGTAGTACGCCTTATGAGCTTCGGGGCATTTGTGGAAATCGCACCGGGCAAGGACGGTCTTGTTCATGTTTCAAAGCTTGACAAGACAAGGGTGGAAAAGGTTGAGGATGTTGTTTCAATAGGCGATGAAATTGTTGTAAAGGTTATGGAAATCGATTCTCAGGGAAGGATTAACCTTTCAAGAAAGGACGCTCTTGCCGATATTGAAGCAAAAAGCAAATAAATTGGGTTATTTCAATAATAATC
>DBCY01000124.1:0-9484 GCA_002293295.1 Ruminococcus sp. UBA946
CTGAGCCGTTCGTATCGCCCGGGCCGCTCCGGTCATTATGCTCACCCGGGTTACCGTAATCGGCATACCACCGGTCATAATCTTCGGAAAACTCCTCCCGGTTATCGTAAATAAGAACATCGGGCGGTTCGGGATAAGCGTTTTCGCTGCCGGAACCCGTATTATACCATTCATCATAATACCAGTCAGTATAATCGTTTTCAAAGTCCTCCCATTCGTCATAATCGGATATATCGGGAGGAGCTTCATCCCACGGAACTGTAACTGTTCTGCCGTAACCCCCTGAAGTACCGGAGCTGCGGATATCAACGCCGCCTGTGTATACAGTTCTCGGCGGCAGGGAAGGCTTAACCGGTTCATTCCGTTTAGAAAACCCGGGAGATTTGTCCTTTTCGTTGTAAACAACATTGGAATTATTTACGATATACGGACGGTTTTCGGAATCCGATTCCGTTCGGGTTAAATACAATTCCTCAAATGCGGCGCTTATATCCGCAGAAGAATAGTCAATCCCGTCAACGGGTGTATATTCCACTTCATTAATCGGTATGCCGGTTATGTAATCGTTTGAAAAATGTGAAAGGTTTTCTGACAGCAGCTCATATTTTTCTATCTGTCCGGCAGTAATTTTAATATCGTTATCAGACGTACCGTTACGATGATTATATATAATCATTCCGGCAATTGCCGAGCCAGTTATGACAACCGGCGCCGCTATAAGAATAATTTTTTTAACGCGTTCAGTCATGGCGATTTCCTCCTATTCCCAGTAAGCCTTTGCGCTTCCGAGGTCAAGTATTGAGCCTATGATACGGCTTACTCCGCCCGATACCTCATAAACGCTCTGGTTATCATAGTTCCAGCTGACTGCGTAAGTAATATCGCTGTCGTTGCCGAAATACCCGCTGACCGAAAACGAATAACATTTCAGACCGTCAATTTCGACTAAATCAACGCACTGAATGAACACCCTGTTTTCCCCGCTGTAGATATAATCTTCGTGAAATAACCGGTAATAAAGCCCGCTGGCGGCTTCGTAGGGAGACATATTATTTCCGTGATTTATTTTATAAACCGAACCTGTATAGATTATACCGTCGGTAATCGGCATATAGCCTTCCCCTTCGTCGATTGTATCATACAACAGCGGCGGGTCCATGCGGTCCATATCGTTATGGCTGAACGGAACGGCTTTAGACGGTTCAAATAAAAAGAATTCATCCGTGCCTGAGCAATAGGAGTAAAATGAAACATCATTGCCGCCGTTTACGGTAATTTCAAGAAGGATTTCAGTAAACTCAGCGATACTGCCGTTTTGGGGACGAAGAAGAAAGCCGGTTACTTTAACGCCGTCAATAACATCGTTTTTATTTTCCTGCATATACAGCCTGCTGACCTCGTCAATGATATTATTTTCATCAATGCCTAAGTCCGAAAACTGAATCCATTTATTGTTCAGCTTATCATAGTTCACGCTTTGCAGCTCCCCTGCCCACGTATAGTCGGGATTGAAATTGTAAATCACCGAAGAAACCACAACCTGTGAATACTGTTCGTCAGTAAACGGGTATGTTTTTATTTCCATCGTCTCATAGCTGCTGCGTCTTTCGTCAAATTCCTCATAACGCATTTGCAGACCCTGATTGAATAACCGGTTTATACTGTCAATCACCTCGTTCTTTTCTCCGGTATACTCAAAATACGGAATTTCAACTATATCGCCGTTTTCGTAATACTCCTGCGTATTTAACGTTATGCTCATGTTTACGGCGCCTGCAAAACCCCAGATGTTTTCAGCCGGCAGATGAGTTTCATCGGTAGATGATGTTTCATCCGTTACCGCAGTAACAGCCGCCGTTGGAGTATCCCGCTCTTTCAAAACAGCATCAGTCACAGAATTAAAGCCCGATGTTTCCCCGGTACCGCCCCCTGCTTCGCAGGCGCAAACCGCAAGCGTCAGAAAAAAGGGTATAACCTTTAATATGGTTTGTTTCAACTTGTATTCCTCCCATATGATATGTATACGGAATAATTATGATATACTAACGGCAAGAAGCGCGGCTCCCGTAAAAAATATGACGGTGCAAAAAATCAAGGCTGTACGCGCGGTTTTGTTCATTTATAACCATGCCTTTCAAGTGTTTTTTGAAGCTCATTCCTGTAATTCCGAGGTTTCGTCTAAGTCAAGAACGCCCCATTTCCCTCCGTATAAGGCAAATGCGATTTCTTCGCTGACAAAGATTATGCCGTCCATAACAAACGGAACAGCTATTTTTGCGTTTTTATCGGCTGCTCCGAATTTACCGTCTGATTTTATCGCAATTAAATTCCTTTGATTATTCGCATATAAAGAGTTTTCAAAGTCGAAATCATATATAAAATCCGTCAGGAATTCAGTTCCGCAGACAAGCGCGTATTTATCGCCGTCGTACGCTCCGCTCAGGTCATAATAAATTTCGGAATAATCCGGTACTTCTGATAAATCTTCGCTTGTTACCTTTTCAGAATCTATTTTACGGAACGCCCTTAACCAATTAAAATTATCCCCGCTGTAAAAATACCCTTCTCCCGATTCGTCATTGCAAAAAGCTTCAAATTCATCAGGGGTAAATGTTCTGAATTCCGGCGGCATATATTCCCGGTTCGTGCCATGCAGACAGAAAAGATTTTTGTTTTCATCATAAAGCCATTCGTCGGGAGGCGGCAGACCGCCCGTTGCAAATTCTGAAAATCCCTCTTTAACTTCGCCCGTGAATATGTTCAGCTCATAATTTTTCAAGTCCGCAGTATCGTCAGGAGCGTCAAATCCATAAGAAATTACGCCTGCCCAAAATTCAAAATACGCCCTGTCATACATCGGTTCGACCCTCCAGGCGAGCTTTGCGTCATAATCAATCACAGACGGGGTTTCGGGGATAATCTCAGAAAACTGCCTGACCTGTTCGGGAGAAACTTCTTCGCTCCCGCTTGAAGACTCCGTTTCATCAGGTATGAGTTCCGTAGTTTCTGCGGTAGTGACTGCCGGAACGCTTTCCGTTTCGCTTGGAACGCTTTGCAATAAACTTGACGGCAGTTCAGTACCTGACGCGTAGGTATCCGTTTCCGTCTCAGACTGATTTTTAAGACAACCCGACAATAAAAATGATGCGGCGAGCGTTAAGACTGTTAATTTCCTCATTAATGACCATGCCTTTCCGGCGCTAAGGTATTAAACACATGCGCGCCTATAAAATAAGATGTCTGATACTTTTATTACCGGCAAGTTTCTGATTCTGTTTATGAAATCCTAATAGGAAAACGGCACCCAGTCCGCGCCCTGAAGAATATCAATTGTATAGACATCGCCGTTCGTGTTTACGGCATAATGCTCTTCCGCCGTAAAGCTGTCCTGATTATTTACTCCGAACTGGAATACTTTGCATGTAAAGCCGTTAATATCCTCTTCCCCGGTCAGTACAAGCGCTTTGCCTTCCATCCTGTCTCCGAGCAAGTCGGTAAGCAGATTTACGGCATAGTCCTCATGCGTCTGATATTCAGGCACAATTCCGGAACCAGGCTCATTGTCATCATATCGTATCAGTTCAGAACCTGCAAAAACGTATACTTCGCCTTCCTCATTTATTACATAATTCTCCTCCATAATAAACCCTCCGCCGTCTCCTATTCTGCCGAGCGAAAAGTCAAAGTACCTTACACCTTCGGTTTCATAATCATCATTAAGCTTGAGGATTTTACCGTCCATTTTGTCGCCGAGCCTATCCATGAGCATTACTTCCGCGGCGTCCACCGCTTCGCGCCAGACTCTGACTTCATTTTCCCAGGCATCCGGGTCAAACGGCTGCTCTTCCGAATAAATGAACCTGAACCCGTCTGCGCTTCCGCTTAAATACAGCCAATGGTCGCCTTCCTCCGAGCTTACCGGATGGGCGCTGTATTCCCCGTTTAGTTCAAAATCGAAAAAAATGAGCGGATTCCCGTTAAGAGCCCTTTGCTCGCTGTAATCGGAATACCCTTTAGCGACACTAAGACCGTTTTCATCGTAGCAAACGATTTCACCGCCGTCATCCGGTATTTCGATATAGAAAAAATCAGGTGTTTCGCTTCTACCCGGCACATGCTCCGAAAACGTCCACCAACCCGCATAATCGGAAATGCTTCCCAGTTCCTTATCCAGTTTTCCCGGTAAACCGTTTATATTCTCACCCCGTCCTGTACAACCCGTAAGGCTGACTGCGTTTAAAAACAAAAGTATGATAATTAATACTGCCGTAATGCTTTTCATCATTACCAATATCTCCTTTCAAAAGTCATGCCGTAATATCCGACCGTGATTCCGTCGTCACCGTATTCAGCTTCTTCAACCGAACCGTCGTAAAACTCAAGAAGTATTTTTCCGCCGTCATAAGACCATTTACCTGCCTCGGAACGTTCGCCAGACCCCTGTTCGTCAAAGACTGTAATATCAAACGTGCCGTAGTGCGAAAAATACAGAACCGGACTTGTGAATTCAGGTCCTTTCCATTCGCTGCATATCAGCCGCAGCTTTTTTTCCGCATAACATCCGTCAGGGGTTCCCATTGCGGATTCCCTTATATAGAAAACCTTATTGAAGCTGTCAAAAAACGCAATACCTTCCGGTTCGGGTATAAAATCTCCGCCGCCCCAGAAATTTTCTTCGTCGTCAGGTATGAATTCAATCTGTTTTTCCTGAACAGTTCCGTTTTCCAGAAGAACCGTTACGTCATTGTATTTCCAGGTGCCGGTTTCCGACGGTTCTTCCATATACGGCTTAATCAGCTTATAAGCGCCGTTTTCAATCAAGTAGTAACCGCTGTCCTGTTCGCCGCTCAAAAGCCATTTACCGTCAAGCTCAGCCGGGTTGGACTCAAGCGGTTCCCCGCGGATGAATTCGACCCCGCCTTCCTCGTTCAGCAGCGCCGTTCCGTTGTATAGGAAAGGGTATTCATCGACGAAGTCAAGTTCCAGAATAAGTAAGTCTCCTTCGTTCCGGCAGTTATATGTATAACCAGCGAAGCCGTACCGGTTATATACAGTCCACGTTTCCGAACCGGCGTCAATCCTGAAGAAATTTAAAACGGAAATACCTTCCGATACGTAATCGTCGGGACGGCGCCACCACCCGTTATAATCCTCCAGCCCGTTTACGGATTCGATACCGTCTGCGGCGGGTACGCCTGCATCATCAGAATAAGCCTGAGTATTGCCGCCTGAGCATCCTGAAATATAAAAAAATACGGTAAATAAAATCAAGGCATTAACTGCTGACTGTATAAAAGATTTATTCATCGGATTAACCTTTCTGTTTCGTGTATTTAGATTACTGACCGAAAGGATTTGCAAACATCCGCCGGCATGTCTGTAAACACCGAAAGCGCCCGTACGGGCGCTCTCATGCTGTTAGTACATTATAACATTTTTGCGGGTAAAAATGGGCGAAATTGCAAAATTGCCACAAGAAAAAATGTGGCAAATCTGCAACAATCAGTTTTTTACTTGACAAAAGCAATACCCTCCGCTTTCGCGCCGGGTTGATATTACATAACCCGTACCGGCGAGCTTTGTACGCAGCCTTGAAGCAACAGTCCGAACCGCCTGGCTGTCTCCGGCATAAGGCAGCTGCCATATTGATTCATACAGCTTATCGCTGCTCATAACCAGACCCTCGTTCTGTACAAGAAGGAGCAGCAAGGAAAATTCTTTAGGTTTTAACAGCAAGTCCTTACCGTCTATAGCGGCGCGAGAGGCGACAATATCCAGCTCCAGGCTCCCTCTTTTCAGTTTTTTAACGATTTGACCCGCGCGCCGCAGAACAGTTCTTATACGTGCAGCCAGAACCTCGTATTCATAAGGCTTTGAAAGGTAGTCGTCAGCTCCGGTATCAAGACCTTTCACAATGTCGGAAGGCGCGCCGAGAGCCGTGAGCATGATTACCGGAATATGCTCCGATGAAGCCGACAAGCGCAGTTCCCGCAGGAAATCCAGACCGCTGCCGTCAGGAAGCATGATATCCAGCACGATTATATCGGGTGTCCTTTCGGACAGGCGTTCCCTTGCCCCGGCAACCGATTCGGCGATTTCAATTTCAAAACCCATAAGCTCCAGCATATCCCTGTTGGCTATATTAATGCGCCGGTTATCCTCTACCAGCAGGACGACGGCTTCACTCATCGTTCTCCCCCTTTTTTATTGCCGGCAGTGTAAAGGTAATTACAGTTCCCCTGCCGGGTTCGCTTTCAGCTTTAATACCGCCGCCGTATCCGTTCACAAGTTCCCGGCAGATAAAAAGACCGAGACCGCTTCTCTCGCCGCCCGTTATTCCGCGTTCAAAAACATACGGCAGGATTTCAGGCGGAATACCTTCACCGGTGTCCTCCACCGCTATTGTCAGCATTTCATTATCCGGCGCTGCAGTCAGACGTATAACGCCGTTTTGCGTGTGAGCGTTTGCATTGGAAAGAAGATTAGAAATAATATGCACCAGCGAATCCGCGTTGCCGTATACTTCCGGTAGATTATCCGGGATGGAAATTTCAAGGGAGTTACCGTTCTTTTCTAACAGCGCCCGGTAAACCTCACTGCCGGTACGCAGTATACCGCCGATATTCAAGGGCTGTTTCTCACCGCTGAGCTCCTGGATGGATGTCAGTTCAAGAGCGCTGTTCATCAAACGTGACATGCGCATTATTTCATCTCTCGCAAGCGAAAAGGATTCCTTGATTTTCTCCGCGTCCCCTTCCTGTGCAATTTCAAAGAGCTTTTCCGCCCGCTGGATATGCACTGATACCACCGTCAGCGGCGTTTTCATTTCATGGGATACGTTTGCGAAAAGCTCAGTTTTCATTTTATTGACACCCGCCAGTATGCGGTTCTGTTCGTCCAGCTTTTGCTGCTGCGCGTTGTACAGCTTGAAATGCAGGAACATACACGCGCCAAGAACAATACTTACGGCGGTGAAAGCGACCACGATGTCGGTAAGCATTTCTTTTTCCGTTGAAAACTCGGAAACAGTTTCCGGTAATCTGTACGCTATTATGCATATTACAGTGTATGCCAGCAATTCCATAAGAGCAAAAACCACGGCTTTTTTACCTTCAAGCATAAATATTGTAAAAACCGCGGCAAACACAAAAAATGAGGGCATTCCGCTGTGATAACCGCCCGTCGCAAAAAACATGTAGGGGAAAAGACCGAAGAAAATGCCGAATATCGTTACCATATAACATAACTGATACCTGCCGCTTCGGTAGGAATACATAAGCAATGTAAAAGACAGTGCGGTTGAAACCGCGTTTGCTATTACATTTCCGGTGCCGGAGTAATTTATTATACTAAGGACGCACATCAGAAAACTAACCAGTGTTCCGCCTATTGCCAGCACATGGAACAGCCTAACGCGAAACTCAAGCTCCGGTGAAAACAGCTTATAAATAAATCGGCGTAGAAATAACTTGTTTTTCATGGTGAATTGTCCTCTCATTCAAAATATGCATCCATAGGTATAAACGCATATTATTTCGGCAGATTTTACCGGATACAGAAAATTCTTGACAGGCGGCAGCCTGTCTTCATCGTCAATCCTAGAGGGTGTTTGCAAGCCCGTTCAATCCGTCTTTATTCATCTCAGTAAAACGGTTCATTTTATAACCTCCATAAACAGCAGAATCCGTATTTATGCTGCAGTGTATGATATATAATATTTATAAAAAATCATATCATAGAATATGAATTATGTCAATAAAAAACCCTGCGGAAACGATTTTTATCCGTATCCGCAGGGAAAATCAGCACAGTTTTATTTAAACCACCGTTATGACAGCTTCCTCCGTCTAATTTCAAGCTTTCTCCGTATAACCAACTAAAGTTTTGTCGCCGCATTAAACAGTTTAGCAAACCTGTAGTCTTAATATGGTGCGGGTGACGGGACTTGAACCCACACGGACTTGCGTCCACTAGCACCTGAAGCTAGCGCGTCTGCCGATTCCGCCACACCCGCATATAAAACCACAACAAGCCCAAAATTCCTGCGGCTAATATATTATACTTTATTTATAAATGAATGTCAATACTTAAATTTATTTGTTCTATAATTTTTTTGTTTTTTATTAAATAATATTGTATATCTAATAACGTGTGTATTTTTATAAATTAATCAGTTTATGTTATTATATTACAGTATTAATTTGTAATTTTTTTAAATATGTATTAAAAATCTATTCCATTTCGTTTATGGATATGATATAATATAATATGTTACACAAAGCATAAACGATAATGGGGTAGACATTATTTGCTTGGATTATTACGGCTTTATAAAGATAAAGCTTTTTAACGTACAGAAGAAAAGCCTGAAACAAGGCTTCAAACCGGGATTCCGTTCCCGAACAGGAAAAAACACTTGGAAAGGATTACTGCAATAATGAGTTATGCCGATAAAGTCTTTATTGATAATGCAAATGCGATTTTAAACGAAGGCGTATGGGATACCGGTGTTAATATCCGTCCGAAATGGGGGGACGGCTCCCCTGCGCATACCATAAAAAAATTCGGTATTATTAACAGATACAACCTGGCGGAGGAATTTCCCATAATGACCCTCAGACGCACATTCTGGATAACGGCAGTAAAGGAGCTTTTATGGATATGGCAGAAAAAATCCAATAACATAAATGACCTGGACGCTCATATCTGGGACAGCTGGGCTGATGAAAACGGTTCTATCGGCAAAGCTTACGGCTATCAGCTGGGGGTAAAGCACAAATACCCGGAAGGAGAATTTGACCAGGTAGACAGAGTGCTGTATGATTTAAAGCATAACCCGGCAAGCAGACGGATTATCACAAATCTTTACAATCATCACGACCTGTCCGAGATGGGGCTGTATCCGTGCGCATACAGTATGACCTTCAACGTGTCAGGCAATAGACTGAATGCCGTTTTGAACCAGCGTTCACAGGATATGCTTGCCGCGAACAACTGGAACATCTGCCAGTATGCCGTGCTTCTTCATATGATTGCTCAGGTAAGCGGGCTTGAAGCCGGTGAAATCATTCATGTCATAGCCGACGCTCACATTTATGACCGGCATATCCCCATTGTCAGGGAGCTTATAAATCAACCTTCCTATGACGCGCCCGTATTCAGAACCGATAAAGCCGTAGATGATTTTTACAGGTTTACATATAAGTCATTCAGCCTGGATAATTATAAATATAACGATAATGACATAAAGTTCGAAGTTGCGGTGTAATCGAATACTTATACTAATTCCAATTAAATAAAATTAAATAGATTTTTGAGGATTTTTGGCGGAGTTCAAGACCGACGACGCGGCTTTGCCAAGCTTTGCTTTCGCATGGCAAGGAGGAGAACGCAGAACTCCGCCAAAAAGACCAAAAAGATATTAATGTTTTAATTTGGAATTAGGGCGTGTTCGATAATTTAGCAATGTGTATAGAAATAAGTG
>DBCY01000124.1:9531-15769 GCA_002293295.1 Ruminococcus sp. UBA946
AATGCGGTGCAAAAATCACTATTTATGTGCATATTGATGATTTTCGAACACGCCCTAGTATTATATTATCCGTTTTATGAAAGGTTGCTGAAAAATATGAAGGCTATTGCCGCCGTTGACAGGAATTTCGGTATCGGGTCGGGTAACGGGCTGCTGTTTCATATACCCGATGATAAAAGGTTTTTCAGGAATAACACTTTGAATAAGGTTGTTGTCATGGGCAGGAAAACCCTCCTTTCCCTTCCCGGGTCAAAGCCTTTCAAGGACCGCGCTAACATTGTCCTGACAAGAGATTTGTCATTTAACGTTCCGGGAGTGAAAATCTGCCGCAGTATTCCCGCCTTGATGGAGGAACTTAAAAATTACAACTCCGATGATGTTTATGTTGCGGGGGGAGGAGAGGTTTATAAAGAGCTTCTGCAGCACTGCGATACTGCAATGGTCACAAAAATCAACGCCGAAAGGAAAGCCGATGTTTTTTTCCCCGTTATCGATAAAATACCCGGATGGGAGCTTTCGCAGGAAAGCGAATGGCACAGCTTTGACGGCATATCCTATAAATTCTGCACATACGTGAAAAGATAATGAAAACACGCTCTGAGAAAGGAAATTGTATGGATGAAAGATTTGTAAAGCTGAAGCAGTGGATAAACGAATCGGAAAATATTGTGTTTTTCGGCGGCGCGGGCGTTTCGACGGAAAGCGGAATCCCGGATTTCAGAAGCGTTGACGGCATTTATTTCCAGACGTACAAATATCCTCCCGAAACAATTCTGAGCAGGTCATTCTATGTTGAAAACCTGAATGATTTCTATGAATTTTACCGTGATAAAATGCTCCATCTTGACGCCAAGCCTAACATCACCCATTATTCCCTTGCAAAGCTTGAACAGTCCGGCAGGCTTAAAACGATTGTGACTCAGAATATTGACGGGCTTCATTTTGCCGCGGGCAGCCGCAATGTTTATGAGATTCACGGTTCGGTACACAGGAATTATTGTTTAAGGTGCGGTAAAAACCATACCGCCGAATATATTAAGAGTCTTGTCGGCCCTCCTCCCTGCCTTGACTGCGGAGGTCTTGTAAAGCCTGACGTAGTTTTATATGAGGAGGGACTGAGCAAGGATTTGATTGCGCGTTCGAAAGCTGCGATTGCCGACGCTGATATGCTAATTATCGGGGGTACTTCGCTGTCCGTTTACCCCGCAAACAATATGGTTGATTATTATAATGGCAGCAGGCTTGTGCTGATTAACAAAGAACCCACGCATCTTGACGCGAGAGCCGATTTGCTGATACAGGACAGTATCGGAAAAACCTTTGAGGCTGTAATAGCGTAAAGGATGAAAAAGGTGAGATAATACCTATAACTGAAGTTTAATATAAAAAGGAATTAAGCTTGCAGGACTAATATTTCAAACAGGAGTTTTGTCCTTCAGGAAAAACACCGGAAAGGATGGTCATAATTTTGAAATTACCTGATTTTTATATAGACGGCATAATAAAAACCGCTCTTTCGGAGGATATTAACTATATAGACCTCGCTTCGGACTATCTGCTTGACAGCGAAGATATTTCTTCCGCTGTTTTTATAGCGAAGGACGAAGGGATTCTCTGCGGAATCGATATAGCGCTCCGCGTGTTCACTTATGCTGACAAGGACATTATAACCGAAAAATATATTGAAGACGGTGAAAAAGTTGTTTCCGGCGATATTATCGCCGCCGTCAAAGGACGCTCCGCGTCAATACTGAAAGCGGAGAGAACTTCTTTGAATCTTGTTTCGCATATGTCGGGGATTGCCACCGCGACATCCCGGTATGTCATGTGCTGCGAGGGGACAGGCTGCTGTGTCTGCGAAACCAGAAAAACCTTGCCGGGTCTTCGCGCCCTGCAAAAATATGCAGTTGTTAAAGGAGGAGGTAAAAATCACCGCTACAACCTGTCTGACGCCGCTATGTTAAAGGACAACCATATTGACGCGTACGGCGGCATAACCCCTGCCGTAAAAGCGCTGCGCTCAAAGCTGGGGCATCTTTCCAAAATCGAGGTTGAGGTCCGTACTGAGGAAGAGCTGAGGGAAGCCCTGAGCTGCGGCTGCGATGTAATTATGCTGGATAATATGACTGTGGAACAGATGGCGGAATGCGTAAGAATTAACGGCGGGAAAGCTGTTCTTGAAGCCTCGGGGAATATAGGACTTCATAATGCCGCTCAAATTGCAGGGACGGGTGTCGATATGTTTTCGGTGGGGGCCCTGACGCATTCGGTCAAAGCGTTTGATATTTCATTAAGAATAAAACAAAAGGAACGGGTACAGATGTAATTTAAAAATAAGAGTTTGATAACATAGTTTTCAAGCTCAGGAGTTTTGCCTGTCAGGGCAGAATATCCGGAAAGGATGGTTATAAAGAAATGAATGGTTATGGCGCTGAAAAAATTATGCATAAGGGAATCGAAGCGGTTGAACTCAGATATAACGGATATTATGCCGTTGTTGCCCACACAATCGGAAGCAATGTGCTTAGATTCAGGGATGAAAACAAAGGAATGGAGATTTTCCGTTACAGCGATAAAGCTACCGTCGCTGAAATAATAAACTCCTCTGCCGTATGGGGACTTCCTACTCTTTATCTTCCCAACCGTTTTGATAAGGGAATCCTGAAAACATCGGATGCGGAATACCGTCTTCCTGTTAATGAAGTCAGGTTTAAAAACCATATCCACGGTTTTATACACAACCGCGTATATAAAATAAAGGAGATGGGCGCCGATAAAAACCGCGCGTTCGTAACAAATGTGTTCACTTATGACGAAACTGATTACTTCTATAACTGCTTCCCAGTTAAAATGACCGTTGAAATAACCGTTGAGCTTTCAAATGAAGGCTTGCGCCATACTGTCGAGCTGACAAACAATTCGGATAAAATGATGCCGGTTTCAGTATGTACGCACACAACCATAAACGCGCCCTTTGTTGACGGCGGACGCCAGGAGAATATACGCATGCAGCTGCCGTGCAGAAGAAAAATCCAGCTTAATAAAAGACGCTGGCTTCCTACCGGCAGAACCGCCAAGCTTAATTCCTGGGACAGGGAGTTCAAAACAGGAACGAAATGTCCTGTTTTGCAGGAAATCAACAATGAAATGTATACGGCGGGAGTTACTGTTTATAAGGGCAGGGATTTTCACGGCTGTATTATGACCGATACCGAAAGCGGCAAAAAAATCTGTTATGAAACAGATGAAGATTACAAGTTCTGGCTGATTTGGAATAACGGCGGTTTTATGAATTATTTCTGCCCCGAGCCGATGACCGCTCAGATTAACGCCCCGAATCTTGATATGCCCTCTAAGGAAAGCGGCTATACCGAAATAAGACCTAAAGATAAATACAGTGTCTCCCAGAGATTTTTTACGGTTCATAATGCTTAGAGCATATCCCGCAATCGTAAACACATAATCGGAAGACATTAAGAAAAACCGGATGTTCGGATGAGTTCCCGCAGCGTGTTCGGCATGAACATACTCTAATAATTCAGGTTTTTGTATAATATATATAAAAGGATTAGATTTTTATACAGTAATTTAGGAGGAAAAATATTCTATATACCCTTGACAAAGGCTTGGTTATAATGTATAATAAGAAATGTTTTAAATAAAGAAGAACATCCCGTTCTCACCCTGCCGTTTTAACGCGCCGGGTCAATACTTCTGAAGCTGAAGCGGTCCGGTATATTAAACCGGAAAGCGGAGTTATGTGTTTGTATGGACGGGAATTTTAATTTCCGCCCATTTTTATTTTTTATGGAGGTGTTTCGAATAAGCAATAAAGACGTATTAATCAACAAAGAAATCAATGCAAAAGAACTGCGGGTTATTGATTCCGACGGTACCCAGCTGGGAATTATCCCCACAGAAAAGGCGCTTTCGATTGCAGATGAAAAGGAGCTCGATTTGGTAATGATTTCTGCGGTCGCTAACCCGCCCGTATGTAAAATCATGGACTACAGGAAATATCTTTTCGAGCAGAGCAAGCGCGAGAAGGAAGCAAAAAAGAACCAAAAGACTGTTGAAATCAAGGAAATCAGAATGTTTTCCACAATTGATACGAATGATTTCAATACGAAGGTTAACCATGCTAATAATTTTCTTAAATCTGGGGATAAAATAAAAGTTTCCGTCCGGTTCAGGAAACGGGCGATTGCTCATCCTCATCTCGGCGAGGAGCTTTTGGAAAAATTCAAGGCTGCCTGTTCCGAAGCCGGCGTTGTTGAAAAGCCTTCTAAAATGGAGGGACGCTCGCTGATTATGATTATATCTCCGAAGGCGTCAAAATAAAGTATAAATTTTGCATATGCGGAAATCTAGCCCTATGACTGCGCATTCCCGCATATTGCATTAAGCCAGAGGCTTAAATTAAGGAGGATATTATGCCAAAGCAAAAAACACATTCCGGCGCGAAAAAGCGTTTTAAACTGACAAAAACAGGGAAGGTCAAATACCAGAAAACCAATAAAAGACACAGGCTTACCCAGAAGGCTACGAAAAGAAAAAGAATTGCCAGGACAGCCGACTATGCCGGTCCTTCAAACGCACCGACAATCAAACTGCTTATCCCTTATAAATAATTGATAAGCTGTAATTTAAAAGTATTTTAACGGAGGTAAAAGATTATGGCTCGTATTAAGGGAGCTTTAGCTACTCGCAAGAGAAGAAATAAAACATTGAAGCTTGCAAAGGGATACTGGGGCGCTAAGAGCAAGCACTTCAAAATGGCTAAGGAAGCCGTTATGAAGTCAGGCAATTACGCTTATATCGGCAGACGTCTGAAAAAACGCGATTTCAGGAAACTCTGGATTACAAGAATTTCCGCCGCCTGCAAGCTGAACGGGATGAACTATTCGACTTTCATGAACGGCATTAAGAAGGCGGGCGTTTCATTAAACAGAAAAATGCTTTCCGAAATTGCTATCAATGACGCCGCCGGTTTTTCCGCGCTCACTGAAAAGGCAAAGGCAGCTCTTTAATCACACTGATTAATCGGGTCAGAAGCAGGGATGAACTGTGTTTATCCTTATAAGCTTCTGACTTTTGCATTATAATACTAATCCGCAGTTAAAATGATTGCATATTTCCATCTTTTGGCTGCATTGCGTCGTTTTCCTCTTAGACAGGCGACAGCCTGCTTTCATCGTAAATCCTAGCAACAAAAATCTGTGAAATATTTTACAACTGCGGATTAGTATAAACGGCGGGAGGAATTTTTACAATGCCGGAAATATCATCTAAGGATAATCCTAATATCAGGCTCTTCCAAAAACTTAATTCCGGAAAAAAACACCGAAAACAGCTCGGGTTGTTTACCCTGGAGGGGATGCGTCTGCTTAGGGACGCAATATCGTCAAATGCGGATGTACGATGCATTTTTATAACAAAAAGCTGGCTTGAAAAACAAGGCGGCCCATCGGATTTCATCCCCGGGCGGCTTACGGAAAAAACCTTTGTCATATCTGACGTTCTTGGCGGTAAAATCTCCGATACCGATGAATCTCAGGGTATTTTCGCAATCTGCGGGATTCCGTGCAAAGAACCCGTTCTTTCAGCGGTTAAGCCAAACGGGAAGTATATTATACTCCATAATATTTCAGACCCCGGGAATATGGGTACAATAATACGGACAGCTGACGCTCTTGGGATAAACGCCGTTATTACCGCCGGATGCTGTGATATTTACAGCCCTAAGGCAATACGCTCCACAATGGGAAGTATTTTTCGCGTTCCGGTCGCCGATTCCGGTATTGAAACCGCCCTTGAAGCTATGAAGGGCAACGGAATAATAACATATGCCGCTGTTATCGACGGCAGCGCGCTGTCGTTGTCCGAATGCAGTTTCAGCCCGGGAGCGGCTGTTCTGATAGGCAACGAAGGGAACGGCCTGCCGGATGAGCTTGCTGTGAAATGTGACCGCAGGCTTACCATAAAAATGAGCGGAAACGTTAATTCCTTTAACGCCGCGATGGCTGCCGGCATTATTATGTGGGAGATGACCAAAAATAAATGACAGATTGGACAGGGAGCCAGAATGCTGCCGGTTTTTATTAAGTATCAGGATTTAAGGATTTTTACATTATATCATAAATATATATTTTTCCGGTATTATCCGTATATATTTTTAGCTGAAATGATGGTTGCGGTTTTTCTTGTTTTATGGCATAATTATATAATGTCTGCTGAA
>DBCY01000203.1 GCA_002293295.1 Ruminococcus sp. UBA946
GACCTAGATAAAAAACAATTTCCTTATTTTTATTATAAAAATAATTTTTATGTGTGTAATAAAGCAGAGGAAATTAAAAACGGTGTTTCATTTATTTTTGATTATGTATTATTCGGGTGGGAAAACAAATTTAAAAAAGGAGATACTAAAATAAAGTATCGGTCAGATGACACGCTAAACAAGGATAGACAACAGGAGTATTTTAATTCTGAAACAAGCGAAATAAAATTAAACAATGTTCGAAATTATATTAGCTCGGAATTAAATATTAGTGAAGGTATAGAAGAAATAGAGAATCAAGAGTTTTTAGAAAAACTTTCGGATGATAAGCGGCAATTGGTAAATTTATTTTTTGAAGGTTACGAATATAAAGAGGTAGCCGAAATACTTAACACAAATATATCAGCGGTTCGCCGTAAACGTGAGAAAACTGGAAGGGAATATAATGCTTACGAACGGGAATAGAATATATTTGCCTCCGCTGAATAAGCGGGGGATTTTATTTTTTTATATTTATTCATAAAATGTTTAGTTTAATTCTACACAAAAACACCGTATTTGAACCCTATATAATAGAGGGGCAATATTGCCATATTAAAGTCAGACCAATAAATATATTATATATGTTATATTTGTCGGTGTGCCTTTACTTTTCCATAGGGGCAAAGGTACAGAATGCTATTTATATCAAAGTCCGTTCGCCTTAATTATAAGTTTTCGTATTTCTTATTTTTAAAAGCGAACAACACTTCTTTCGTCCGCTATTGTTTTTTTGAGATGGGTAATAGCGGACTAAAGAATCATTTTTGTATTACTCTCCTATTTTTCTAGCGATATTATATTATTTTATCTACCTCCGGCAGGGCTTCAACCTTTTGCCCTGCACGGGGGAATTTTTTTTAACTATGCTCTAAAACGTTGTAAAATGCGGTTGACGGCGTTTTAGATTAAATAAAGGATTTACACTAATAAATTGCCATAGTGGCAAAAACGATACATTTTAGTTGATTGGGGGCATTTAAATATAGTATTTAAAAACATAAAGGATTTACAAAAACATTTGATTAAAAATTATATTACTCCGGCGTTAGAAAATGAAGTATCGGACGCGATAAAAGATACTGAATCAGATGTAATTGAACGTGAGGTTTATTCAGTCTTTAAACCGATTTATTATGATAGAAGAGGTTCCACGGGGGGCGGTTTAGGTTCGACCGATAATATGTATGCTGAAAGCTTTGTAAATGGTAATACCGTTTCTCTTAGCGTAGAAAACCAAACGCCGCCAAATGACAACTATAAACACCGTAAATTTAGTCAATACTCGGTTGCTGAATCAGTTGAAACCGGAAAAGGATATGATTATTTCCCTAACGGCGAAATGGAATCCAGACCATTTACGCAGAAAACGATTGAAGAATTGAAACGAAATAAACAACATATAAAGGCATTGAAAAAGTCGCTTGAAAGACGGGGACTTAAAATTAAATAAGGAGTGATGTTTTATAAATTTTGATGATACCTTAAAGGTGCTAGCTTCAGTCCAGCTTAAGACCGACAACAGAGAATTGCAAAAGCAGTTAGCGGATATACAGAATCAAATTAATAATCTTAAGGGATTAAATATAAATACCCATATAAACACGAATGCAAAGCAGACAGCGGCAGAAATAAAGACAGCTAAAACCGCCACTGATGAGTTTGCCAATGCTCTTGGTTCTTTGCTGTAAGTGCAGGACTTTTAAAGTCTTTAGAGATAGCTGTAGGATTAATCAAAAATTGTGTTGAGGAATCAATTAAACTAGAAACTAACCTTGCCAATATCCAGAAAACTAGTAATATAGATGACTTAGGACTTGAAAAAATAAGAGATGATATTTACGACCTAGGAAGAATTATTCCCTTAACAACAGATGAAATATCAAAAATATATGAAATTGCCGGACAGTTAAATATACCCACGTCAGACATGAAAGAATTTGCCGAAACCGTATCGGCAATAGCGGCAAGTACAAAACTTTCAGCGGAAAATGCGGCTTTGTTTCTAGCTAGATACCAAAATATTACAGGTCTCAACTCTAAAGAGTTGGTTAATTTCTCATCTGCGTTAATTGCGTTAGGAAATAATAGTGCTGCGACAGAACAGCAAATTTCAGACTTTTCACTTAGAATAGCTTCAGCGGCGGATATTGCAGGGTTTAGCAGTGCTGAAATACTTGCTTTTTCTACAACTCTTGCAAGTGCCGGAATGCAGTCACAAGCCGCAGGAAGCAGTATAAGCAGATTGATAAACAACATAAATTTAGCAGTGTCGACAGGTGCGCCAGAGCTTGAACACTATGCCATAGTAGCGAATCAAACATCACAGGAGTTTAGCCAATTATTTAAGGATAATCCAGCTGAAGCGGTTTTTCAATTTATTGCAGGGCTTGATGATGTGAACCGCTTAGGTATGAACACAATACAAGTGTTAGATGAAATGAATATATCTGAAATCCGTGTTTCTGACACTCTAAGACGGTTAAGCAATGCAGAGGATGTATTAAAAGAATCATTAATTTTATCGAACGCAGAATTTGAAAAAGGTACCGCCCTTCAGATTGAAGCTGAAAAGAGATACGAGACCACGGCTTCACAGATTCAAATTATGAATAGTGCATTTGACCGGGTTAAGTCATCAATAGGCGATAGTTTTTTACCCATTATTAATGATATTGTATCGGGAATTTCTACAGCTTCTAACACCGCCGCTGAATTTGCAGAGGACAATCAAACTTTAATCCAGATTTTAGGCATTCTGGGTGCTAGTGTTACAACGGGTGCCGGAATACTTGGAAGTTATACAGTAGCTTCTAAAGCCTTGAATTTAGTGCAAAAACAGCTTGCTGTTAGTGCCGGAGCCGCAGGAGCAGCACAAGGCGGTTTTTTGAAAACTCTAGTGTCTTCAAACGTGGGTAAACTGTCACTAGCTTTAACTGGACTTGTTGCGGTTCTTGGAACCGTAGCAATTGCCTATAACAATCATAAAGAGAACCTAAAGCAATCCGTAGACCTAACCGCAAAAGAAGCTGAAGCAAGCACAAAGCTAACACGCCGCTTACAGCCTTTAGCTGAAGAATTTGAAACGCTTGCTAAAATTGAAAACAGAACAATCGAAGAAGAAACCCGATTAAAAACAATTAATGATGAACTGATTAAAACTTTTGGAACTAAGAACCTTCAATTACAGGATTTAACAAGTAATACAGATGATTATATTCAAAAAATCAGGCAGCTTACCGCTGAAGAACAAGAACGAAACCGTGTTGACCTTATGCTTGCACAAAGGGCGGCTGAAGACCTAGCACTATCTGATTTAAGTTTTTTCGGGATTGATTCAACTCAAAGTGCCAGTATTACAAATGCTTTATCAAGCTTAGACAATCTTAACTCAGAAATCGAACGCAGTAAAAATGCTATTATAGAGTTTGAAAAAGAATACGGGCAGACCGAACAGGGTAATTTATTAATTGGTATTCAATCTGACTATATAGATAAAATCATGCCAGAATATGAAAAAGCAAGGGAAGCACTGGACGGATATATTCAATCCACTGTACGCCTTGCAGAACAAGAATACATACTCCAAAATGGTATCCCGAAAACTGCGACAGAACAAAATAAGCTGAATCAATTTGTATTAGAAGCAGTCGGAGATTATTCCTCATTAAATGGAATAATAGAAGGGTTTATCACTAATTTTACAATCCTTGAAAAGCCGCTCGAAGAAACAGAAAATAATTTTAGCTTACTGACTGATTCTGTTACTGATTTTTCAAAGGAACTTAAAACCGCTGAAGACAGTATAAAAGAAATAAATACAATTATTGATACACTGAATCAAAATAATGTTTTATCTGCTGAACAAGTTTTGTCACTTGTAGATAATTATGGTATTTTAAGTGAACAATTTACAAAAGTTGAAGGCGGCTATAAACTTGAAATTGGAGTTTTAGAAGAACTCAGGCAAAAGCAAATTGAAGTAGCTGCCGTAACTCGAAATGCCGCACTGGAACAGACGAAAGTTATTAATTCGGGCTTGCTTGACAGGATAAAAGCTTATGACGAAGAAATAACAAAATTAAATAACCTTGCTACAACACAAATTGCCGTTGCAAAATTAACCGCACAAGCTCAGCAAATGTCATTAAGTATAAATTCTGCCACAGACCAAAAAGAATTTACAAGGTTAAAGGGTATAATTGATGAACTTAATAGCCTTGCAGAGGCTTATAAAGCAACCGATATATTTGCAAAGGACTTTTATAATACGCTTGGAACTGATAATAAAAATAGTGGTTCATCCGCTAAACCCGAAACTGTAAATTATAATTCGCTCTTTGATTGGGAAAATCGGGAAAATGAGCTTGCTTATAATTTAGGACAAAAAACATCAGAGGAATATTGGAACGGCTATCAAGAAATATGGGATAAATTTTCTGCTCAGTATGCAAATAATTCAAAGGAATGGCTTAATTTTCAAGACAGCCAGCTTGTTACAATGTATAGGGGTATGCAGTCGGTAAACGAAGAAAAAGCAAGAGAAGCCGAAGTCGAAAGCGAAAAACGGCTTGACCGTATGCGGAATATGCTCAAACAAATTGAATCACAGATGGAAAAAGAAGCAGACATTACTCAGGATTTAGTCAATCCCCTAGAGAAACAAACTGATATTCTTGAAGAACAAGCCGATATTGAAGAACGAAAATTAAAATTATTGGAGGCAGAAAAGAAGCTCAGAGGTGAAATGAATAACTCCAGTAAATATACTCGTGTCGTTCTTGGTGCTAACGGTATGCAGTCTTACCGTGCAGACCCTGATAATCAAGCTCGGATTGAAACGGCACAAGCGGAATACAATAGTGCTTTATCAGATATGCAACCCGAAACCGCTAAAAAAATACTGGTTGACGGTAAATATACGACTTTAAGCAATTATCAAAAAATAACACCTGACACCAATTTAATGAATACATCATCAAAAATTCAATCAGATTTAAATAATATATTTCCTTATAATTTTGGTAATACATTCGGTAATATAGCAGGGCAAATGTATAATTCTATTTATAATCCCCCTGCGACAGAAAACGGAAAAGAAAATAGCCAATTAACTGTTGGAAGCATAGCTATTTATGCAAACGAAGGCGAAAGCTTCGACGAATTAGTTGATAGATTAGCAAATGGTATTAAATTGAGTGTAGAACAGCAACAGTATTCTAACAAAAATAGAAAATAGGTGATTTGTATAGAACAAAAAAATTTAATAAAAGCAGCTGATAGCATTGCTGAATCAATTATATATTCAGTTAATAAGACAGTAGATAAAATAGAATTTGATAAAA
>DBCY01000096.1:0-8536 GCA_002293295.1 Ruminococcus sp. UBA946
CTTTTGTCCACTCCCTACGAAAATCAATACTTGACAAAACTACAGGAATATGTTACTATAAAAAAGAACTGAATAGGGGAGCTGATGAATTCGGCTGAGAGGAAATGAATGACATTTCGACCCGTATCCCTTTTTAAAGGGATGAAACCTGATTCGGATAATGCCGACGNNTTTCGCCGCGGGAATTTCTTTCCGCGGCGTTTTTGTTTTTTACGGTCAGATATTCAGTTGAAAATTTAATTTAAGGTTTGGAACATGGTTTCAAACAGGGAGTTTTATCCCTTCGGATAAAGCTTTCCGGAAAGGAAGGTACTGAACATGAAAAACGAAAATGCCGGGATTACCCAAAGGCTTGTGGTCAGCGCGGTCATGCTTGCGCTGGCTTCCGTTCTCAGCCTGGTTAAAGTGTGGCAAATGCCGCTCGGAGGCTCCGTTACCCTTCTTAGTATGCTGCCGGTATGCATGCTTTCAGTTAAATACGGCGTAAAATGGGGTGTTTTTACAGCGGCAATCTACAGCATTTTACAGATTCTTCTGGATATAGGCAAGCTTATGGGATACGGAATGACGTTTGAAATGTGGTTCGGATGCGTTGCATTTGATTACATAATAGCTTTTACTGTTTTAGGGCTTGCCGGCATATTCAGGGAAAAAGGAATAAAGGGCATTACCGCCGGCGTTGCGGCTGCGGTTTCGCTCAGGTTTGTTTCTCATTTCGTAAGCGGTGCGATTTTCCTTGACATATGGTGTCCCGACGGGTGGAACGTATATGTTTATTCGGCTGCCTACAACGGGATGTTTATGTCAGCGGAGCTTTTATTTACGGTTTTGGGCGCGGCGGCGCTGTTTGCGTCGCCTCAAATCAGGAAGATTATTTCTAAGGCTTAAATAATTTAAAAGGAATATTTATACCAAATAAATAAACAACAGATGAACGGCAATGCTCATCTGTTGTTTTAATATTTCCTTTTACATGAAGCAGATATTCCGGTATTTACGGCTTCGTCCGGGTCTGCACTAAGTGATATTCTGCGTTTTAATAATATATTATAATACAGTATCATTGTAAAATTTTGTTTCTCTGAATATATGTTTGGCTGGAATATCAATCAAATCTGAAAACGATAACCCGGAATGTTTTTTCATATAATCCGCAACAATCATTTTCCCGAATGAATATCCCATGCACCAGGGCAAATCTTCGGCTTCGTCTCCGAACATATACGCTGTATGTATTCCGGAATCGGCGCTTGCAAGAATAGGTTTTATCCGGTTCCAGAGAATCTTTTCCGTATCTTTGTTAAAAGGCAGGTTCCACTGCGGAATCAAATCCGGGAACAGGTTTTCCGCAAACAAATCAGCTTGCCCCTCGGTAATCATATATTCAAGAAACGAACCGTCGCAATCTTTGCCGCCGCGAAGAACAAACTGATTATGTCCCCAGACATTATGATGATATTCATGCGCGAACACAAAAGGAATCCATTTCAGAAATTCATTTGCCAGCGGGTTTATCCTGATTATTATATTACCGAAAACTACCGTTCCGACCACTCCGTTTTGCCGTTCCTTCAAATACCCGTCACTGTCACATGCGGGATATAGAGTGACTGACATAGGTTCGCCGTTGTCGTCCCCCGACGGCAATGCTTTAACAATACCTGAAAAGCTGTTTTCTAAATATTCAAGAGACATCTTTGATAGAATGGGTAACTGCTCTTTTAATGCCGCAAGCTCATTTATACACGGAGGTTTTTTGAAACTCTGGTCAAACGGAGCCCATTTTGCTATATCGTCCCAATACGGTTCTATCATGTATTTTTGCCACAATTGCTGAATATCAGCCGTTTCATGTTCTGCGGCAGACAGGAATATTTCTGCGTTTTCAAATGTCGTTATAATTTTAATATCCATAATCCTCCGTCTCTGAATAAAATAATATTAATTTTTGTGCTTTTATAACCTTGTGAACTGTTCTTTAAAATGAAAACAGTATTTGTACAAGCGCATAAGACACAATTCCGCTATTTGAAACCATTTTAGCTATCCCTAAGGCGACTGTTTATATTCTTAGTTACTATTCGGATAATTTCCATTATAGCTTTAAATGGTTCAATATATTTTATTAATTTTTAATTATTGTGCGAAGGAATAAATATTTTGCTTCAGCTACATTTCCTTTTTGCAGGAAGCGAATATTTCCTCTACAGTTTCGGTGTTTTTCACCTTGGTTAACGCGCTTACTATAGGAACAATAATAAGCCCGGCGAGCATTGCGACGGCTCCGGCGTTAATGGGAGACGCCAGGTTGAATTTGAACGAAGCAGCCCACTTTGCCGCTTCGGGGAAGAACCCCAGACTGAAAATAAACATATGGATAACGGTTATACCCACGCCGCAGACAAAGCTTGCCCATACGGCAGGCTTTGTGATTTTCTTCGAGAAAAGCCCGTACATGAAGGGCGCCAGGAACGCTCCCGCCAGCGCGCCCCATGAAATTGACATAAGGGTCGAGATATAAGCGTTGGGATTAAGCGCAATCAGTATTGAAATCAGAATAAAAACACCAATCAGGACGCGCATGGTTAAGACTTGTTTTTTATCGTCCATCGGTTTTTTCATAAACGGTTTAATAAGGTCAATCGTAAGGGTTGAGCTTGAAGTAAGGACAAGAGCCGAAAGGGTTGACATCGAAGCTGACAGGACAAGCACAACCACGACCCCTATAAGGATTGTCGGAAGCGCCGTATCCAGCATTGCCGGGACAATCGAATCAAAGGCAAGCTTTCCGTTGGAGCCTGTTTCAATAAGGTTACGTCCGGTCTGAGCCGCTGATTCGGCGGTATCCGCCGAGAAAAGCCTGCCGAAGCCGCCCATGAAGTATGAACCGCCCGCCACAACAAGAGCAAAAACAGTTGAAATGACCGTTCCGCGTTTTATTGAAGCATTATCCTTAACGGAATAAAACTTCTGAATCATCTGGGGCAGCCCCCATGTTCCCAGCGAAGTGAGGATAATAACGCCGACAAGGCTTAACGGGTCGGGACCGAACAGCGCATTGAAAGAATTTTCGGGCGGGATGTTTCCGAGCTCTTTTACAGCAGCGCTCAAACCTCCCTGATTTTCAACGACGAAAACGACGACGGCTATAATCCCGGCAAGCATTATAATACCCTGAACGAAGTCGTTGATTGCGGTTGCCATATATCCGCCGGCGATAACATAAACCGCCGTAAGGACTGCCATACCGGCTATGCATGCGGTATAGGGGATATTGAACGCCATCCCGAAAAGACGGGATAACCCGTTATAAACGGAAGCTGTATACGGTATAAGGAAAATGAAAACAATACAGGCAGATACGGTTTTCAGCGGCTTTGAGCTGTACCTTTTTTCAAAGAATTCCGGCATTGTGGCGGCGTTAAGGTGCTTTGACATAATCCTGGTGCGTTTGCCCAGAATCATCCAGGGAAGCATAGAGCCGATAAAAGCGTTTCCAACGCCTATCCATGTCGCGGCAAGACCGTAGCTCCAGCCGAACTGACCCGCATATCCGATGAAAACCACAGCCGAAAAGTAGGAAGTACCGTAGGCAAATGCGGTAAACCACCCGCCGAGATTCCTCCCCCCCAGAACAAAATCCGATACCGAGGAAGTTTTTTTCCGGCAGTAAAAGCCTATTCCCAGCATCAAAGCCAGGTATAAAATCAGGATTGCGTATAACATTTTAACCGTCCTTTCAGGATATGCTTATCATATATTATCCCCTTAAAGCAATATTATATCCTTTTTTATATGATTCAACACACAAAAGCTGACAAGCTTTAAAGTATTAAAGTGTTAATATTATACCAAAAATCCCCCTTTTTGTCAAGGGGGATTTAAAAATTAACAGCTTATACACATTAGTTCTGTTTTCTATTGTTCGGATTCCGCGATATAAATGGCAATCCTGTTTTCAATAATATCAGAAACTTCATCCGCCGATTTCTGCCCGGAGAAATATACCGCCGCTTCCTCTGTGATAATGTTTTCAATATTGATATTATTCAGGCGTGCGTTCGGCAAGTAATCCCCCCTGTTAAAGCCGGGGTCGTTATCCATTATTTCATAAAAATCAGTAAGCAGACCCTTTTTAGCGTATGAGTTCATATTCATTATAAAATTATCACCGACAATCATATCGGGCGCGTTTCCGGAGGTAAAGTCAAGGTTGAACCTTTGTATAGCCGCCTCTAAAGAGCTTTTATCGGGGTTATCCCTTGAATTATCCTCATTGTATACATTCAGGCGAACCATGTATTCATCGTTTTCCTTATTAAAATCAACCGCAAATTGCCTTAGCTCATTGTTTACCTCCATTGCGGCAACATTTATAAGTTTACCCTCTAAATCTTCGGGATTGATTTTTTCATAATAAATAAGTTCTCTTACTTTATAATCAGCCATATAGGCAAAAACAAAATCCCCGTTCGGAAGCGCATGGAAGTTGTATAACTCGCCCGAGCCGATTATGCTGCCATCAATTTCATTTTCAATAAAATTGAAAACACTTGTTTTTTCATCCGTTTCAAGATTATAACCGTAAACACCTTCAAAAGTACAGATTAACATATCGTATTCATCGTCTCCGGGCGCTGCATAGTTCCAGCCCGGTGGGTTCATAAAGCTTACGATTGCATATTCCTCAGCGGTTTCTTTTCCGGGGCTGAATTTTTTTGATAATATGGATGCGGACATATTTTCCGGTATTGAAAATGAAACCGCGCTTCCGTCCGCCAATGTCAAAAGACTGAAAGGATTAATAATACTGTCATCTTCTGTGTTTGGCGGAGTTTCCGAAATAAAACCGCTGGTTTTGTCCCAATGGTATATTTTATTATTGGACATCAGATAAAAACCGCCGCTGCTTACCGTAAATGCGGTGCTTAAAGATGCCGACATAATTTCTCTGAATTTTTCAAGTAAATTACCGGCATTTATTTCATCGGTTTTTTCCCCGTAAACATCATACTTGATAAATGCCATTGATGAAAAATCATTCCAGACTTGGGGGTTCTCAACAAAATAAGCCGTAACCGTCCAAAAACTGCCATCAGCGTTTACGTATAAATCAAATACTCTGTTCTCGCGCCCCGCGTTTCCCCCTAAGCTGACCTGACTCACTTTATTTCCGTTATAATCGGTAAAGAATAAATGATTGCCGATTCTCCAGGCTATATATTCATCGGCATACATTATGTCATAAAAAAAGTCATCCGAGTCATCCGGTTTCTCAGGCACAGGAATAACCTTTGCCTTATAAAGCCCGCCCTTTTCCAATCCGGACTGTACCGGGCTTTCATCTTTGTTTTCCCTGCATCCTGCCGCTGACAGCAACAAAACCGCAAGAACCACGCATAAAACCTTTTTCACTTAATAACCCCCTTAAAAAATTCTATTTGTATTTTGTAATATTTCTTTTAACAGTATTGAGGTTTTAGGTTTACATAATGTGTAATTGTTTATACTAGGGTATGTTAGATAATTAGCAATGTGTATGGAAATGTATAATTTTCACAGCGGATTGAATTAATTATAACATAATAATTATAATTTTTAATAATATTATTGACATTAACTTATTATATGCCGTATAATTACACTAACAGCTTGCTGATAATACTTAAAAATACCCCCTGAAAGGAAGGTCATAATTATGTTCGATATTAAAGAAGAGGCAAAAAAGCTTTTATCTCAAATGACGCTTGAGGAAAAGGCGTCTCAGATGCTGCACTGCTCCCCCGCAATAAAACGGCTGAATATACCGGCTTACAACTGGTGGAACGAAGCTCTCCACGGCGTGGCAAGGGCGGGGACAGCCACCGTGTTTCCGCAGGCAATCGCGCTTGCCGCCGCATTTGACACCGAAATGCTTTATAAAGCCGCCGACATTATATCAACGGAGGGCAGGGCTAAATATCATGCGTTTTCGGATTCGGGCGACAGGGATATTTACAAGGGTCTTACCTTCTGGTCGCCTAATATAAATATTTTCCGCGACCCCAGATGGGGCAGGGGACATGAAACATACGGCGAAGACCCTTATCTCACATCACAGATGGGTGCCGCGTTTATAAAAGGCTTACAGGGCGGCGACAGAAACAGCCTGAAAACCGCAGCATGCGCAAAACACTTTGCCGTCCATTCGGGACCTGAATCTCAGCGCCATTCCTTCAATGCGGTTGTTGATGATTACGACCTCTGGAATACATATCTTGCCGCCTTTGAAACAGCGGTCACCGAAGCGGGGGTTGAAGGGGTTATGGGGGCGTACAACCGTACAAACGGGGAACCGTGCTGCGGTTCAAAAACCCTTCTGACCGATATTCTGCGCGGCAAATGGGGGTTTGACGGGTATGTGCCTTCAGACTGCTGGGCTGTAAAGGATTTCCATGAAGCGCATATGGTAACGGCGACAGCGGTTGATTCAGCCGCTTTGGCGGTATCAAACGGCTGTGACGTAAACTGCGGAACGATGTTCGGTTATGTCCTGAGCGCTGTCAGCGAGGGAAAGCTTACGGAGGAGCAAATAGACGCCGCCGTTTTACACCTTATTACCTGCCGGATGAGACTGGGGATGCTGGGCGCGCCGGAAATCAAAAAATACGCAAATATCCCCTATGAAGCCGTTGACTGCAAAGAACATAATGAATTTAACCTTGAAGCGGCAAGGAGCGGTATAGTTCTGCTGAAAAATGACGGTACTCTTCCGCTGTCCTTTGAAAAATACAAGACAATCGGCGTTATCGGCCCGAACGCGAACAGCAGGCGGTCGCTTGACGGCAATTATCAGGGAACGGCAAGCAGGTATATCACCACTCTTGAAGGAATAACCCAAGCGGCGGATGAAAACGGCGCAAGAGTGATTTATTCCGAAGGCTGCCACCTTTATAAGGACAGAACGAACTGGCTTTCGCTTTCCGACGACAGAATGTCGGAAGCCGTTATAACCGCAAAGCACAGCGACATTATTATACTTTGCATGGGGCTGGACTCTGATTTGGAAGGGGAAGAGGGCGATGCAGGGAACGAATTCTCTAGCGGGGATAAGCTTAACCTCGATTTGCCCGGCAGGCAGCAGGCGCTGCTTGAAGCCGTTAAAAAAGCCGCCGGTGAAAAGCCTGTTATTCTCGTCCTGATGTCGGGAAGCGCATTGTCGGTTACCTGGGCTGACAAGAATCTGAACGGAATTGTTCAGGCGTTTTACCCCGGTTCCCGCGGGGGAACGGCAATAGCCGATATTTTGTTCGGGAAGGTAAGCCCGAGCGGGAAGCTGCCCGTTACATTCTATAATTCGACTGAGGATTTGCCTGATTTCTGCGATTACAGCATGGAAAACCGCACCTACAGGTATTTTAAGGGCGATGTGCTTTATCCTTTCGGTTTCGGTTTAACATATTCAGAGTTTTCAGTTGATGATTTTTCATTAAGCGGCGATAAAAAAGCCGTATCCGTTACCGTTACGAACAAAGGCAGCATCAGTGCGTCCGAAGTTATTCAGATTTACGCTGAAAACTCCGAACTGAAGGAACTGCGAAGCCTGGTAGGATTCAGTAAAGTGAGGCTTTCGGCAGGCGAAACCTCGGCTATAATAATACCGTTGAGTAAAAACGCTTTTTCAAGGTATGATAAAAACGGAGACTTGATAATTATAAACGGGACATATAAGCTTTCTGCCGGCTTTTGCCAGCCTGACGACAGAAGCGTCGGGCTTTACGGGGTAAAACCACTTGAAATAACAGTATCCCTGTAATATTTTCCTCCTTGGTTAAATCATAAAAAAGCTGCGGGGATTTTTCGGGGATATAAAAATAAACCCGCCCGAAAAGGCGGGTTTAAGGCTGTTTGGTGGAGATGACGGGAATCGGTTATATCTTATTTTAGTTAATATAAAATAATTTAAGTTCCTTAAAAAGGCTTAAATACGCTATTTAACATCAATATCCATATTTTATATGATGTAATCTTTTTTATAAAAATAGAATAATCGTGTAAGAAACGTGTAAGGATATAACAAAATAGTTTTATCATTATATGATTTTCAAACAACCAATTACAGCTTAGGTCTACTTATTTCCCGCCTTTGAAAAAGTAACCGCAGACTACAAAATCATCGTCAAGCAAAGCCTTCATCTTGACCCAGTCTTTTGTCCGTTTGCCGAAATAATATTTGCTGTCCCTGCGTTTAGCTACAATACCCTCTAACCCCTGACGCTTTGCTAGGTTAAAGAAATCTACACCGTTTGATTCTATATGACGGGATAAAGCCATTCGGGGCGTTTCGCTTACCGTATCAAAAAGTAATTTCTTGCGTTCCATGAGCGGTAAATCTATAATCTCCTTATTATCGCAATATACAATATCAAAAACGGTAAAGCAAGCGGGAAGCTTTTTTGCCGCTATTTCTATTTTTAATGACTTCCTTGCTAAGTTAGCTGACAATAAACATAATCCCGATGCATTGAATCTTATCATGAGTATGCCGCAGTTCGAG
>DBCY01000096.1:8544-11333 GCA_002293295.1 Ruminococcus sp. UBA946
AAGGTCATCAGGTTTTATGACGGTTCGCAAACGCCGCCTGTATAAGAAAACAAAGCCGCCCGCGGATAATTTCCCGGGCGGCTATAAAACAAATAATAAAAGCTTAAAACAGCATTCTTATTTTATATGATTTAATAACATCACTTGTTTGAGGGTCATCCTTAAAACCTCTTCTTAAAATTTCATCAGATGTCCATGTGTTTGGATTTAAAGCGAAACTCACAATTATATATCTGTTTTCATCAAATGATGTTGTAAAGGATACATTTGTACCGTCTGATAGTACTAATTGCCTCGGAGGTATTCGGCTTCCTGTATTAATGCTTGTGACGCCTCCAGTAGATGAAAAAGCCCGTATATATTCATCAGACCATCTGAGTTTTACTCCTCCGCTTATTTCAGCCGCTATATGAACTTCCCATTCTTTAATCTGTACTGCTTCCCATCTTGCCCTAACTATAATATTAGTTGCATTGTCATTGTTATTTAATAATGTGCCGAGTATAATTGTATATGAACCGCTGTTCGTCGGATACGAGCTTTCAAGGTTAATATATTTTCTGCCGTTTACAGTGTACTCTATTTCCCATCCGGTAAAATTAAATCCGGTTTTTACAGGATATACCTGATAAGGGAACACCCCGGACTTACCCCATCCTATAGTTTTAGAAGATGGTATGGTCGCAGTTGATGACGGGGGTTTTGTAATCCCGGTTGCCCCCGCTAAGTCATATTTAACTAAATAAGTTTTTTCTTTCCACTGCGCGGTCAGTGTAACGGTTTTGGTTGTATCGATATTTCCAGCCAGTTCGGAATATTTGTTTGCGTTTGTTACTCCGCTTACAGTTGTACGCAAACCCTCGCCCCTTGCGTTCCATCCTGTGAAGGTGTAGCCTGTTCTGACCGGATTGTTAGGGAGCAGATTTTTTTCATCCCACCCTACATTTATCCTGTCAGGAATTGAAGCCGCACCTGCAGCTATATACTTAACTGTATAAGGATTTTTTTTCCAGACAGCATACAGAGTTAGGTTGCCGTTAAGGTTTGCCGGAATATATTTAGAGCCATTGGGTGTTGTCGACCAGTGTGAAAACACAACATTGGGAGAACCCCAGAGATAATCCCTGTCTGTTTTCGGATTTATAGCGGCATCGAAAGGTTCTCCTTTATGTACCTTAATCGTCTTTGTGCGGGAATATCCCGTGCCGCAGTTTTCTATCAGGGTAACATCCAAAAATTCTCTCGGATAGCTTATATCATAGTTGTTGTACGCCCATCTTGTGCCGGAGACGCTGAGTGAAGACGCTGATATGTTTCTGTCATGCGTCGCCCGGTCCTGAGCCGTGGGTTCACCCAAGTATGCATACTGAGCTTTATTACCTGAAAAGGAGACGTTTTTTACTGTTATATTTGTTATATCTGAGTAGTTTTTATCAAAATATATACCTCCCCCGTCATAAACTGATGTATTATTCCTTATAAGAACTCTGGATTTGTTTCCCGTAATATTAACTGTCCCGAATTCACCGTTTGCTATACCGCCGCCGTATTCCGCTTTGTTTCCGGAAATTTCTCCGCCGTTAATAATAAGAGCGCCGTAGTTAATGATACCGCCGCCTGCATAACCGCTGTTATTGATTATTTTACCGCCATTCATGATAAAAGTACAGTTAATTTCAATGTGAACCCCACTACAGACTTCATGGGTTGTAATGTTTTCAGATATTTCACCGCCGTCCATAATAAATTTAGCATACCCGAAATTTGTAACTCCACCACGAGTACAATTTTGTATTTTGCCGCCTTTCATTTCAAAAACGGCGTTTGAACCGTCATTTATTACTCCAAAACCTTTGATTCCGGTGATTACCGCGCCGTTTTTCATACCGAAAGTACCGCCATTGCCTGATATTAATGTCCCATTGTGGACACCAGTGTCCCCGCCGGTTATTTTTATATTTTCAAGCCAGAGAGTTCCGCCGTCTTTTATGTTTATAACAGGTTGCTTATTATTGGAAACCGGTGTAGATACTACATCATTTTTAGTTATAGTGATATTTGCGTTGGTTCCCATAATTCTGATTATTTTATTTTCAGGTATGTAAATGATACTATTGCCGATGTTTATGTTCTGTGTAATTGTTATTATTGTAGGGGTATTGGCGGGTGTGTTAGTTATTGCTGAATTAAGCGATGCCAAAGAGTTTGCCGTCACGGACCTTGTCCAGGTAGGTTCTGCCGCTTTAACCCTAACTGTAAGACCTGCCGCTGCCAGAAAACAGATAATAACTGCGGTCATGACAAGCAGAATTTTTCGCTTTTTCAATACGTATCCCATGATAATCAGAACTCCATTCATTAATAAATTTATAAAAAACTTTAATAAGTTTTTACCATGAAATGATGCCGTTAATGGTACAGTTATTATTTTATTGTTATATTCTGTGGTAATCTCTTATTTCGTTATATTAATCGATAAATCTATAAATCATATTCTATCACACCATATTTAAATATACAAGACTTTTTTAACATTNNAACTCACAAAATTATGATATTTAGATTATGTATATTGCAATAATTAGTTATTGAAAAATAGCCAGCCAATTTTAAAGGCAGTTTATTATATATAATTAAAGCACCCGCCGGAAATAGTTCTCCGACGGGTGTCATTGTATTTATAGATTAACTATAGCGCTGCTTTCTTATACGGCTTCCTCACATTGGTAAGCCCCATAAGGTAGTCAACGCTGGTATTATAAGACTCTGCCAGTCTTGCCATTGTTTCA
>DBCY01000034.1:0-1835 GCA_002293295.1 Ruminococcus sp. UBA946
ACACAAAATGTGTAATTGTTCAGTAAGCATTATTTGTAAAGCGGTCCGTAATGCCGGCAGGCGTTGAAGTCTGCTGCTTCGGTGTCCTTTGTCCCGAAAGCCGACCATGAATGCGGACGGTATATTCTTTCTTCGCTGACATTATGCATTGAAACGGGAATCCTGAGCATCGAAGCGAGGGTTATAATATCGCTTCCTATATGCCCGTAGGTAAGCGAGCCATGGTTAGCCCCCCAGTTTGCCATAACGGAATAAACGTCCGTGAATGCTCCGCTTCCCGCCGTGTTCGGTACGAACCAGGTCGTTGGCCACGTCCTGTCGGTGCGCTCGTCAAGCGGCTTATGCATTTCATCGGGGAGAACAACAGTGTACCCCTCAGCGATTTGAAGGACGGGACCAATTCCCTCAACTATGTTAAGCCGAAGCATTGTGACGGGCATTTCGGACTGTGTTTTAAAATGCGAGGAAAAACCGCCGCCCCTGAAATAACCGAGGTTTCCATTGCACCAGTCAACGGCTTTCAGCATAGTGCTTATATCCCCGTCAGTAACATTCCACCACTGCTTCATTACGTTTTCACCGTTTTCATCCGTACATACGCCGGTGGCGTCAACAGCCGCCGCCCCCGAATTAATAAGATGAATAAACCCTCCGCTTGCTCTTCCCGACGGTTTAATACCGGTAACCCGCTCAACGGCTTCGGGGCTCCAGTATGTCCTTACGTCGGCAAAAACGGAAGCCCTGCCGGAAACAAGGTTCCCGAAAAGCATTGCCGTGCCGTTGCAGCCGTCGTTTTCAGTCGCAAGCAAAACGGGTTGTTTTTTACCGTTCCAGTCAAAGGTGGAATTAAGGATACTCTCTGTAAAATCACAGTTCGGGAGCCAGTCGGTCCACTGCCGCTGTCCCTGAAAACCGCCGAATACCGCGTTCCTGCCGTTTGATTCCTCAATCCAGCCCATCCCGGCAAGCTTCGGGTTCCCGAGCATAATGTCGCGGATAATAAGGGTCATCTTAACGCAGAATTCCCACTGCTCGTCCTTTGACATAACGTTTTTATTGCCTTCGTTTACGGATGTGTTCACGTCAATTCCCTCGGGGCAGTTTTCCCTTGTCCACTTATAAGCCTTTTCATATTCGTCTCGGTCGTAAATTCCGAGGTGAATACGCCGCAGAACCTCGGTCATATCAACCCATTCGGGACGGATGCCCAGATATTTCTGCATAAAGGAGACGTCGGTGTAAGAACCGGCGATTCCCATCGAAACGCCGCCTATTCCAACATAAGCCTTGTTTCTCATCTGACCGGCGGCGGCGGCGCACTGTGCGAACCTCAGAAGCTTTTCCCTGACGTCTTGGGGGATTGACGTATCGCTAATGTCCTGAACGTCGCGCCCGTAAATCGCAAACGCCGGCAGTCCTTTCTGGGCATGGGCGGACATTACAGCCGCAAGGTAAACGGCGCCGGGGCGTTCCGTTCCGTTAAACCCCCATACAGCCTTGATTGTAAGAGGGTTTAAGTCCATCGTTTCCGAGCCGTAGCACCAGCACGGGGTTACTGAAAGAGTTGCGCATACGTTCTGTGTGCTGAAAAATTCCTCTGTCTGAAAGCTCTGCGCACCCCCTCCTATTGTACAGGGAGCGATTACGCACTGAACAGGTGTGCCGTCGGCATAAAAGCAGTTCGTTTCAATAAGCTCCTTTGCCGCCTTTGCCATGTTCATAGTCTGAACTTCAAGGGATTCCCTTACCCCAAACTGACGTCCGTCGATTACCGGTCTTATTCCTATTTTAGGATACATTAATTTATTCCTCCTCTTAGAACCTGTTCTCATAGG
>DBCY01000034.1:1872-3512 GCA_002293295.1 Ruminococcus sp. UBA946
CTGTCTGCGGATTTTCGCCTTGTCTCAACAAAATTATGCTTGAAAATCCATACATTTTTCCTATGGGAACACGTTCTTAATTTATTGATATTTTTTATATTCGGCATATGCTTTTTCCCATTTTTCCCGCTCCCGGGGTTTGAAAACCTTTACACCGGCGGACTTTGCGATAATCCTTCGCGCTTGCTTTACATCACTGATAAAGCCGCTTGAAATCAGCTGTATTGCTGCGTTGCCGTATGCCGTCGCTTCGACGGGCCCCGCCGTAACGTCGCATCCGCAGGCGTTTGCAGTCATCCCGCATAATAAACTATCCTTTGAGCCGCCCCCGAAAAGGTAAATCTTATTGTATCCTTTTCCGGTACAGCTAATAATTTCATCGAACGCCTGGCGGTATTTAAGCGCAAGGCTTTCATAAACACATCTCATTACCTCGCCGTCAGACTGCGGAATATACTGCCCGGTTCTTTTGCAGAATTCCCTTACCCTTTCAGGAATATCCCCCTGGGGCGTTAATTCCGGGGCGTCGGGATTTATAAAACAGGCAAAGGGTTTTGAAGACCCCGCGAGTTTTTCAATCTCTGCAAAGGAATACTCCCTGCCCTCACTTCTGAATTGCCTTCGGGATTCCTGAATAAGCCATAAGCCTATGATATTTTTAAGGAAAGTCGTTTTATTTCCGTAACCCGTTTCGCTGGCAAGGTTAAACCTCCTGGATTTTTCGTTTATAACCGGTTGATTCAGTTCCGTGCCGAAAAGCGACCATGTTCCGCAGGAAATAAAAGTAAAATCCCCGTCTTCCTTTAAAGGAGCGGCTAATGCGGCGCATTGCGTGTCATGACCGCAAACGGCGATAACATCGGCTTCGGGAGCGTCAAGCTCTTTTCTTATGTCCTCCCTTAGCCTACCAATAACAGTACCTGACGGGACAATATCGGTAAAAAGCTTTTTGGGCAGTCCGAGTCCTTCAATTATTTCATCAGACCAGCAGCGGTTTACGGCGTCAAGCATTTGCGTTGTCGAAGCAATTGACATTTCGGTTTTCATAACGCCGGTCAGAAGATAATTGAACAAATCGGGGAGCATCAGCATTTTATAGGAATTATCCAGTATATGAGGACGTCCAAGCTTCAGGGAAAGCAGCTGAAAAACTGTGTTAATCTGCATAAGCTGTATGCCGGTAATATCATACATCCGTTCCGCGCTTATAAGCTTAAAAGCCTTTTCAGGCATGCCGTCCGTCCTGCCGTCGCGGTAATGAACTGGCGCTTCGGTTATGTTCCCATCCTCCCCGATTAATCCGAAATCAACCCCCCATGTGTCAGTTCCGATGCTGTCAAATCCGCCGGACAGTGAAGCCTTTGATATCCCCTGCTTTATTTCGTAAAAAAGACGGTGCAAATCCCAGTAAAGTATATCCCCCAGTCTTACGGGACTGTTTTCAAACCTGTGTATTTCTTCAAGCCTTATGGTTTCCCCGTCAAAAATACCAAGCATGGCGCGTCCGCCCGACGCTCCCAAATCAAAAACAAGAACGCGTTTTTCCATTGATAAACCCCTTTTTTCAGTTTGGAGTGTGGAGAGCAATGTCAACAACTTAAGCAGAAAACTAATAACTTTCTAATCATAAGCGGTCAGTG
>DBCY01000034.1:3543-7580 GCA_002293295.1 Ruminococcus sp. UBA946
TCTCTTAAGTTGTTGTCATTGGTGTGGAGAGTGGAGTGTGGAATGTAATGGCAGCAACTTAAGTAAAATTATTTATAGCCTTCATTGCGAGTGGTCAGTAATTAGTAGGTCAGTGATCAGATTTTAATAATAATTTGTAGAGAATGACGCCAGGAGCATCAGAGTTGCATGCCGTGGGAACTGGCATCTGGTTTCTGGTATCTTCATAATTAAATTTTTAATTTATTGTAATTGAACTTCACACTCCAAACTCCAAACTCCACACTCCACACTCCAAACTCATACTACCCCTTTTTTCAGTATTATATTAGCATATACCGCCGTTTCACCGGTCGCGACAACGGCATAAGCCTTTTTTGCCCGTTCATAGAATTCATAACGTTCAAGCTTTACAAACTTACAGTTTTCAGGTTCGTATTTTCTTATTGTTTTCTCATATTCAACCCATACATCCGGGGAAATATTATCGCCTTTGACAACATCCATTAAAATTACGGGGTTATCAGCATATGTATCAAGCGGGAAAAATTTCATCACGGCGTCCAGAAGGATATTTACCCCGTGACCGTCGGCTCTTACTACCCTTTGCCCGCAGGTTTCAGACGGGAAATTTCCGTCGGCAAGCACAATTTCGTCGCCGTGCCCCATTTCCATCAGGATTTTTAATAATTCCGGCGATAAAACCGGAGGTATGTTTTTGAGCATAATTTTTACCCGTCCCTACATAAATAAATTATCTTCCGGAATTTAAAACGCATTCATAAACCCTTGAAGAGCCTCCCCAAGGGTGATAACCCATTGTAATACAGTTAAACCCGTATTTTTCATAATACCCGGTATGGTCAGTACAAATGTATAGTTTGGAAAATCCGATTTTAACAGCATCATCCTTAATTTGTGAAATCAGCAAATTACCATATGAATTACCCCTGTATTCATCTTCAATATACAAAGCGCAAAGCCAGGGGCATAAATCCATACAGCTGATAAAATCATTTGTAATCAGCCCGGCACAACCTGCAATTTTTTCACCGTCCAGCAAAAGATACCATACCGGCAGGGGATTTACAGCAGTTATGCTTCGGGAAATACAGTCTTCATACAGCATATCAGAGTTTTCATTTCCCCATCTGCTTTGGAAATATTCAATGCCTGATTTTTTATATTCGGGATGCTCCCTGATATTTATAATAATCATTTACCCTCCGTCTAAATTTTATTTTTTCTTTTTAAAATAAATAAAGGATAAAATATCAATAAAAGAAAAATATATACACCAGAAAGATTGGATAATTGGTCCTATCTGATTCGGTTGCTGTGTGTCAGTGTTAAACAACCCCAGTAATGGTATAAGAAAACTTGAAATAAAAAATATACCATGAATAAGTAAAAGACACTTTAAACATTTAACGCTTTTTATGTTGCCCTCTATAGTTAATCCGACCAAAAAAGCAGACAGTGACATTACGCCATATCCCAATAAATCATAGTTGAAAAACAATCCGAATTTTTGAGTGCTGATAATTTGGTTAGCCTGTTGATTTAACGAATCAAGCCGGACAGAAGTAATGTTTGCATAATAAACCAATAAAATTATAACAGCATAAATACATGCAAAAATCATTGCCGCATAAGCAGCTGCTTTATTTTCGGGTTTGCAGTATAAAGCATAGGCGCTAATCAAAAGTACAAAGCTAAGGGCAATAAATATGCCAAAAAGATAGTTCCCAAAGCTTGAATTTATTATTAAACAAAAAACAAACCCAATTGCAGCACATAAATGCATTATCGAACTATACATTCCTATTTTTCTGTTCACGCGCACTCCTCCATTTTATGACTCTTACACTCATTTAAAAATCCTTGATAAAATATTCCCATAACCCTCAGTTCCCAGCATTCAGCGATTAAAATGATTTACTGAATGATTTTAACCGAGTAGTATATTATACTGCGCTTTTATAAATCCGCTTTGTCAGTATTATCAGGTTTTCCGTCAGACTGTCCTTTAATTCTTTATGCTTAACAATGTCAAACCGGTATTCACGGCTGAAAAATTGTTCTTTCGGATATTCCCATGCCGGTTTGTTTTTATATTCATCCGGCTCATCGTCATAACGCGCAAAGATATGAGCGTGCAGATAATGGTCAAGGTTTGACATAAGCGAGTAATTTAAGCGCAGAGGATGGCAGGTTTTTATTATCGCGTCGCCCAGAACCGACATATCAAGTAAAAACTGCTGACGTTCTTTCAGCGGCAGGTCATTTAACGACGATATTTTAGGATAGGCAAGCAATACGCAGTACCCGGGAAGAAACTGGCTGTCCCCGATTACGGCGAAACCGCTTTTCATTTTCATTAACAGCGTCGGATTTTCTCCGCGTTCACATGAACCGATACGGTCAAGCTTGTATTTCTCCACAATTACAGTCTCCTAACGAAATAAAGTATTTAACAAAATAATATTTATTAAGCTTGGGATTATCTGCGTTTTTCCTTGCTATACATAAACATCATGGATTATTTTATTTTTCAGTGCCGGTTATTCATTTCCATAAGGGTATTTCTTGTACCCCGGGTGCTTGCCGGTAACGCCGTACTGCTCCCTCATTCCGCACAGCCTGTCAATATTACCGCGGGAAATTTCCTTCTCGCCGCCGAGAAGATGTGCGGTCAGGCTGATTTTAGCCCATAGTTCTAAAGTTTCCATACGGTAATACGCCGTGATAATATCCGCTCCGACCGTCAAGGCGCCGTGGTTTTGGAGCAGCATGACGTCATGTTCTTTCAGATAGGGGGTTATTGCTTCGGGAACCTCATATGTAGATGGCGTTCCGTAAGGGGTCACAGGGACGGAACCGACGGCGATAACGGCTTCAATCATGGTGTAACCGTCCAGAGCCTTGTTTGCAACGGCATAACCCGTCGCAGTCGGAGGGTGTGCGTGAACGACCGCACTGACGTCGGGGCGTTCCTCATAACAGCGCAGGTGCATTTTTATTTCGGATGACGGCTTATGCCCGTCAATTGCTTCAATTACTTCGCCTTTAGCGTTGATTTTCACAATTTTCTCAGGGGTGATAAAACTTTTGCTTATTCCTGTCGGAGTGGCAAGAAAACTGCCGTCCGAAAGCCTGGCGGAAACGTTCCCGTCATTTGCGGCTACCCAGCCCAGCTGCCACATTTTATGGCAGACATCGCACATCTGCTCCCTGATTATAGTTTCATTCAATCTTTATTTCTCCTTTATTTTTTAATTCAACCATAGAGTTAAGCCTGCCTAAAATTTCGCCTTTTTCCATATCAGTAAGTAAACTGTACATATCGTTTAATCTAATTTGGTCTTCTGTCAGTTTATAACCTTCAATAGGTTTAGGATTATCGGATAAACACAGAAGATAATCAGTAGTAACATTAAGGTATTTTGCTATCTGGATTATATATTTTAAATATGATACCGTGATATTTCCTTTCCAATTCCATAATGATGATTTATTAATACCTATATCATCTAAAAATGTTTTTTCATTAATACCTTTTTCATGAATTAATTGTAATATTCTTTCTACAGTATTCATATTTTTTACCTTTCTATGAATTTTATCTAAAAAATAAAACGTACTTTCATTAATTTCAACAAATTCCAATTTATTAGGATACTAATTATAATACAAGTATTGACATTCCAAATTATTAGGAGTATAATATAACTATAAAATAACAATGTAACAATTTTATTTAACGAATATTTTTGGGTTAATGTTAAATACTTTAAGAAATGGGGTATTATTATGGATAGTCTAATAGAAATGCTTTATTACGGAAAAATAAAACCGGTTGACAGCATAGATTTAAATGATAACGAGTACCGAAAAATCAGGGATAAAGTATTAAAAGAAGAAGAAAACTGGATTAATTCATTAGTATCAGAGGAAGTTGTCGAACGCTTTTTAAACCTTGAAAGCCTTTATACAGAACTAACCGATATTGAAATAAAACATAGCTTTATAGAAGGTTTTAAACTGGGGTTAGTTAT
>DBCY01000034.1:7602-12375 GCA_002293295.1 Ruminococcus sp. UBA946
ATACCGCCGCAGGCGGTATACCAAAATTGTTAATTGTTATTTGTTAATTGTTAATTATCACTAGCTAACCAGTTACTATTCTCTAACTGCTACAAGCACTCCGCACTTAAAAACTGATAATCCCCTGATGTTCAAGCAGAACTTTAAGCCCTATAAGCACAAGAATGACGCCGCCGGCGAATTCCGCTTTTGATTTGTATTTTACACCGAATTTATTCCCTATGAAGACGCCGGCGAGTGAAAGCATAAAGGTTATAATACCTATTATAGAGATGGACGGTATTATTCTTACATTCAGAAAAGCGAATGTAATTCCGACAGCAAGCGCGTCAATGCTTGTTGCCAGTGATAACAGGAAAAGCTCCTTTATATCAAGCTTCTGTTCCTCTTCATTCTCGTCGTCACCGTCTTTTTTCTGTGATTCCGCTATCATCTTGCCGCCGATGAACAACAAAAGCAGAAACACAATCCAATGGTCGAACGAAACTATATATTTTTCAAACTGTCTTCCGGCAAGCCACCCGATAAGCGGCATCAGCGCCTGAAAACCGCCGAAAAACAATGCAATGATATATATGTTCCTGTAATTTAGTTTCTTCATGTTCAGACCCTTGCAAACGGCTACTGAAAAAGCGTCCATAGAAAGTCCGGCGCCTATGAGAATCAATTCTATAAAACTCAAAACTATAATTCATCCTTTCAGAACGTTTGTCCTTTTCGGGTTTACATCTTTTACGGAGCTTAGTTAAAATTTGTATCTGCCATATATATTAAAAAAACAGGCACAACGGCAAAAAGCTTGTACCTAATTATTCCAATTCAGCGGAATAAACATATTGTACCATATTAATAACAGCCTGTCAAGTATATGAAAACTTTATAAATAAAACTGAGTAATTATGTTTTATTAATACATGGTAAATAAATTTAAAAAGTAAAAAAGTTAAATTTATCCTATTGAAAAATTATATTAAATATGATATAATGTTTATGTTTGATTAATATCGTTTATAAGGAGAGTATAAATAAATGCTGAAAGCGATTGGCTCAAAAACTAATTTGTCAGACTCCGATATTACCGCTTATTATCAATTGGTTTCAGACCTGCTTAATAATGAAGTTGTCCTTAAAATGAACGAATACAACCATCATGGACGAACCACCTGTTTTCAGCATTGCCTGAATGTTTCTTACTATAATTATAAAATCTGCAGGCTTTTATCCCTGGATGAAAGAGCCGGAGCAAGAGCAGGGCTTCTTCATGACCTTTTCCTTTATGACTGGCATACCTACAAGCGCGGCAAAGGTGAGCGCCTGCACGGTTTTACCCATGCTTATACTTCCCTTTCAAATGTCAAGGATAATTTTGAGATTAACAAGCTTGAGGAGGATATAATAGCAAAGCATATGTTTCCGCTCAATCTGTTATCATTTCCCAAATACAGGGAATCATTCGTAATTGTCCTCGTAGATAAATACTGCGGTCTGGCAGAAGTAATAGATTATCAAGCGTATAAAATTATAAACATTTGCCGGAAAATGTCATTTCTCAGAAGGAAAAAAATAATTGCGGAATCAAATTAACCAAGAAATAAATGTTTCCTGTTTTTCAAATTCAAGAGAACAGGAAATTATTTTGTCATATTTTAAATTTTCTTCAAAATTGCAACCGATAGTTGCTGATTTTTTTCAAAATGGCAACTAAAATGTATTGAAATACAATATTATATGTGGTATAATAATATTAAATTAAAGGAGAGGATGACCAAGCACATTTTATATTTATTTGCTTGACTGTAAAATTGCTTTGTTCATTTTTTCCATTAAATTGTGAACAGACCGCAAGCTATTCACAATTATTTATGATATTACAATTAACTTCATTTTAATAATAAGTAATTAAATTGCGGTTAATTGTATATCATACTATATCTGTATTAAACATTTATATAATGTCTGGAATTTTATCCTGGCGGATAAAATTTCCGGAAAGGAAGGTCATAATTATGAATATTCAAGTCGCCAATAAGCTTCATCAGCTAAGAAAACAGCATAATCTTTCACAGGAAGAGCTTGCTTCAAAAATAGGTATTTCAAGACAAGCCATTTCAAAATGGGAACGCGCCGAGACATCGCCCGATACCGATAATTTAATTTCACTGGCAAAGCTTTATAATGTGTCTATTGACGAGCTTCTTAATACGGAGAGCTATCCCCTGCCGGATAACGAACCTGTATCATTGAAGAAGGACAGCTATTCCGCCGGGAACTCCGTCAAAACCAGCGGCGTAAACAAAACAATAATTTCCGATGACGGGGAAATTTATCCTAACCGTAACGTTAACACGAATTCCTCAGCGAATTACGGCAGCAGTCAGAAGACAAACACAAGTCCCTATGCAAATAAAACAAATAATCAGCAGGAATCCGATAAATTAAAGCAGGGTATACAAAGTATTGAAAAGGGCATGCAGAATCTCGGCATTAATCTGGAAGCCGGAATTACCCATCTTGAAAAAGCGGGGAAAGTTATCGGAGAAAGTATTGACAAAGCCGGAACCAAAATAAAGGAAGAAATAAAAAAACACGAAGAAAAAGTATCTTCCGGTGCCTATGATAATTCCTATAAGTATAATTATCAGTACCAGTATACTCCGAAAAGAAAACGTGAAAAAAATAAGGATAAATATAAATTTACTCTTTTCGATAAGCTGGTTATAATGTTTGGAATCCTGTTTTTCGCAATTCTCGTACCCCACCTCGAAGCATTCGCCGTTATGTTTATCTTTTTAATACCTACGTATTTGACTTTTAAAACGGCAAAATACCATAAGGATATAATGTATTTCTGTTATCCTGCACTAGTCATTTCTGCCTTTTTCGGCATTTCCCTTCTGGGCGAATGGACCTTTGAGTATACATGGACGCTTTTCCTTACAATACCGCTTTACTATACCGGCATTATGGCATTCAGGAAGAAAAACCCGCTGATATTCTGTTATCCCGTTCTTGTAGCTTATATATTCTGTCTGTGTTTGGTATTATTCGGCGACTTTTTTGCCGGTTTATTATGGCCGATATTCCTGACAATTCCTTTTTATTATGTTATTTGCTCGCATATAATGAAGGAGCGCAAGGAAAAAGGAAAGTATTAATAAAATTTTTAATACCTGCCGGATAAGCATAATAACTGACAATTTGCTCCGTCTTATTACTGCATATAATCAATAATGAAAATATCGTAAGAATTATGGCTGAAATCCTTGTAAGCTTGTTATTAATAACAGGTTTACAGGGATTTTTATATATAAACAGAGTACATGTAAAATCAAATGGATAAGCACAAATTACATAAAAATACATACTATAAAATGAAAACTTAATTAGGGTGTATTATTATACCGATGTTAAAGCGCGCTCATAAACCGAAGGCAGTATTTGCTCGCTTAAACAAAGCTGCCATAAACGGATTAAAACAGAGCTTGATAAGTTAATGTCAGTATTAACCGCCCCTAAGCACAATGAAAGGTGGTGTAAGTCCATGCCATATTTTGTCATTAATATAAATGACTTATTAGCATGGCCGTTTATATGAAATGTACCAGATATTTTTTGGGGAGCAGTTCGCCTACAGGCTTTAAAACAAACTTCAACAGCTTAATATCCGATACGGGTTATTATACTTACATAATTAAAGGCGGTCCCGGAACAGGGAAGTCAACATTGATGAAACGTATAGAAAAAGCCTTTCCCGATGAGGATAAGGAGATTTATTTCTGCTCGTCAGACCCGGATTCATATGATGCGGTAATATTAAAGGAATCTAAGGTTATACTGGTTGACGGAACCTCCCCCCATTGCTTTGACTGCGATTATCCCGGAGCGGTTCAGTGTATCCTTGACCTTGGAAGATTCTGGGATACCATCAGACTTCGTGAGCAGAAGGACAGCATAGTATCCGCAACAACGGATTATCTCCAGTATCACCTTCGCTGCAGGAGATTTATTGCCGCTATGGCAGCAATAATCAGCGATACGTTACATATTGTTTCTCCGGCTATAAATACCGTTAAGCTTGATAATTTCATCGGCCGTCTTTCAAAAAAACTGTTTCCCAAAAAAACAGCGGGCGAAGGGAATACTTATTATAAGCAGCTTTCCTCAATAAGCCCCAACGGGTATATTACAAACATCCCCGATGATAATACCGTTTATCTTCTTGACGACAGCCATATGGCAGGCTCCGATTATTTTTTAAGGAAGCTGGCTTCGGATTTAACCGGCAAAGGCTATGATATAGAGGTCAGCTTATGCAACGTGCAGAACGAAGAAAATTATGAACATTTAAGGGTTCCGGAATTAAGCATCGTTTTCCTTACATCCACAATTATAAATAATTTAACGCTCCCGGTTAAAAAGCCTGTCAATTTCCTGAGGTTTTATGACAAGAATATTATCCATGAAAAGAAATCAAGGCTGAAATTCAATGCGTCGGCAGTAAAAAATCTTCAGAATGAAGCCGTATGCTCCTTGAAAAACGCTAAGGAATCACATGATAAGCTTGAAAAATACTATACCGAAGCCGTGGAATTCGGCGGAATTGATGAACTTGTAAATGTTCTTGTTTCGGATATAAAAAGCATAAGCTGATAATAAAACATAAAGCGAGATGTTCCTGAACTGATAAATATAAAAAATGCCGGGGAAATGTTAATATTCCCGGCATTTTTATTTATAAGAGTATAACATTTGACTAGTACCAATTAACAATTA
>DBCY01000034.1:12405-12583 GCA_002293295.1 Ruminococcus sp. UBA946
TTTTAGGTGTTACGAGGCACTAGGTCGTTTTAACACTACCTAATTAAGTATAATAATCACAAAGGCTGCGGTATATAATATTCCGGAGTTTTATCATTAACGGAATATCATTCGCGCAGCCTTATGTGATGAATTTTCATAATTATTCTGTATTTTCCTTCTTGATTTTAAATAACAT
>DBCY01000046.1 GCA_002293295.1 Ruminococcus sp. UBA946
TATTTAATCATTAAATAATTATAATTAATAATAAGGGATGTGTTATTATGTTATTAAGATTTAATGAAAGATTAATTGAATTAAGAAAACGCATGAATTTAACACAAGAAGCTTTAGCAAACAGACTTGATATAAAAAGAAGTTCTGTTAATTCATGGGAGATGGGAATAAGTGAACCTACTGCTAAGCATATTGTTGACTTGGCATTCATTTTTAATTGCAGCACAGATTATCTTCTGTCTATAGATAATAAAGAATTAGTTGATATTTCATCAGTTAATGAACAAGACAAGTTATTTATTCTATCATTAATTGACAGATTGAAATGTGATGAGTAATAATGATATTTTCCTCTTATGTTTAATGATGATTTTAACCCCCCCTCTAATATAAAATGCGCTTTGAAATGGCTTTTAAAGTCAATTCAGAACGCTTTTTTAATATACAGTATGACTGCGTGATAATAATATTACAGAAGCGGCAAGAACGGCAAAACCGCACAGATACCCCCCTATGACATCGATGGGCTTATGGACTCCAGGATAAATCCGGCTGAAGCCTATTAAAAAGCACGAATACGGCTGAAAAAGTTAAAACGGCATTTTTCAGGGGTTTTCTTTTCGTGCAGCGTATAAACAGGTATGCACATTATACTGCTTTATATATTTTCCTACGGTTTCATCGCTCCAGACACAGGCTTCGACATACCTCTCCGGTCCGTGCGCGCCGTCGCCGTTCCAGTCCTGAGGCAGACCATATTTTTTTATCACCTCTGTAATCTCGTCATAAGTATAAAGTTTATTGCGGTATTCCCTGCCGTCCATTTTATGCTTCCGCAGGCTGAAAACCGGGTGGGAATCGCCGTATGTAAACGAGATTGTTTTCAAGTCAAACTCTTCAATCGGGATTTTTATAAAATCAATGTTTTCATACCAGGTCATAAGCCACGGGCTGTGTTCTACAGTCATATAATGGGGAGTCTGCCTTTTTATTATACCGCCCTTTTTTATAAATTCCGTCCTTAATATTTCTTCATAAAAACGGCGGTCATCAACATAACCGGGGTGACGCTGTGCGTTTTGTGTATCCGGCTTTGTTTCCTTTATTTTTAAAAGGAGAGCCTTTGCTTCCTCTATGGGAATATCCGATAAATTAACGAAAGGACCTACGGATTTGTCAAAATAATGATATAAAAATATAAAAACAACTCCTTTTTCGGATTGCTGTCAATATTCATTAAAGTAAAATAATAATCAGTATTCCAAACCCCAGGGATATTAAACCGAAAATTATATCTACCTTACTGCTTTTCCTGCCGTACCGGCTCCTTACGGGCTGGTATAAAACACAGAACGAACCGAATACTATCAGAAACCCTGAAATTAATAACCTTATAATTGTAAGGCTCTCCTCGCTGACTGAAAACATGAATTTAAATATAAGCGATGTTATAATTCCAAGGACGGAACCAAGAATCAAATAAAACACAGGGCGGTCATAATCTACGGGCGGTTCTTTGTAATTTATGAACTCAATGCCGCGGTTTTCGGTTAATGCCGTAAGCTCATTGTAAAAACCCTCAAAATCATTAAGACCGTTTATAAAAAACGGTTTTTCTTCGGAGGTTTTAAATCTTATTTCCCTTATATAACCTTTGCAGGTTCTTTTAACGCGTATGCTTTTTATTCCGCTCAGAGGGTAATTTTCGCTGAAATCAACGTATTGTTTTTCAATTGCTTCGCCTGAAAGATAAAACTTCCAGTCTGACTGCCTGTTAAGCATTTTACTGACTACAATTATCAGAAGAGCCGTAACGGCAGCTGCAATAATTATCAGGGTAACTGATATTTCGGGAAAAGAAACAACCGGTCTGAACGCAAAAATTAAAACAGTCAGCTCAAAGCTTATGAGCATTTTTGAAAAATCAAGCTTCCTGCGCCTCATTTCCCTTGCATTAACCGTATATTCCTTAAAACCGGAGTTTCCGGCTGTATCCTTTGATTTCATTAATAAAACCGACCTTTCTGGCAGCAATCCCGGTTAAATCGGAGGCGTTATAACTTTGTTCCGTTCAGTTATGCCAGTTATAATTTTACCACAGCGCGGCAGAGCCGTCAAGCCTATTTATATTGTTCTTTCTTTTTTCTATCGCAAAAAAGAAAGAACCAAAGAAAAAATGCTCTTGAACGATAAAGGATTTCGCCGTTTGCGAACGGCGACCAAAGGCGCCGCCTTTGGAAACCGCAATTTTTTGAAAAAAATTGAGTAAAACTTTCAGTGAGTTCACAGCTTATTCACTCGTTAAAATACCCTGGATATTTATAGGCTGCCTATTTACATAACTGATTATATGTAGTATAATATTGGTAAATAGATTGTTAAGGGGGACATGACTGATAATACTCTGTACGGTTTATCCGCCGGATTAAATACAGTCAATGCGGTATTATGAAAAAAACATTATTAAAGCCCTGCCACGGTATAATCCTGTTTGCCCTTGAATTGGCAATATTTATATTTGTCTGCGCTCCGCTTCAGTTAAGATTCGGCATGACAGGTCTTGCTGTTACGGAGATAATATTTATCCTGATTTCAGTTATTCCGGTAATAATTACAAAAAATTCCGTCAAGGAGGTTTTTCCGGTAAAAAAACCCTCCGCCGGGCAGATTTTTGCGGTTATTCCGTTTTACATCTCAGGGTTCATCCTGAATATCCTTATAATATGGTGCATAACATATTTCTTCCCCGATGAAATGCTTCAGACTGAGCAGGGGATGACCGTTTTGTTCGCCTCGGTTCCGGCAATACTGTCCTTTATTATAGTAGCCGTAATGCCCGCCGTATGCGAGGAAGTCCTTCACAGGGGCTTCATTCAGCATTCAATGGGAAGCATTAGGAATAAATGGGTTCTGGTTACTGTTATGGGTCTTATATTCGGGATTTTCCACCTCGACCCTGTCAGGTTTTTGTCAACAGCGATACTCGGAGCAATTTTAAGCTATATTATGTATGAAACAAAAAATATAATATTACCGGCGCTGTTCCATCTGTTAAACAATACTGTTTCGCTTCTGCCCACGCTTTTTCCGTCGGAAGAAACGGGTGAAGCGGTTTCAGTATATATTTCGAAAGGTGATTTTTTATCGGTTTTGGGAGTTTATACTGTTATTTCAGCCGGAATACCATGGTTATTTTTACTGGGAAGCAAGCTTCTGCATAATAAGGAATATAACGCCGGAATAAAGAAATCCCGCAGAAAAGCTGTAATCGTCTCCGCAATAATAAGCCCTCTGCTGTTCGTTTCAGGATTAGCGGTAACAACAGCCGGAGGGATGGCGATTTTAAACAGCGAAGCCGTAACATCGTTTACAGGCGGATTTTCAGCGGCGGAATCCGGTGAGCATAAGCATAGCTTCACTGTAACGGAAAGCGGCGTATACGATATGAGTATTGATATGAAAACGCAGGGTTTTATAACCGACGCCAGAATTTCAGGCAGTGAAAATGAATACGTTTATCAGAAAGCCGCCGAATATTTTACGGACAGAAGCAAGCTTAATCTTAGCGAGGGCGAATATACTCTGGTTCTGACTTTCATCAAGGATAAGTCTGAAATAGAACCTTATTTTGAAAGCATGGGCTATACGGATTTACTTAAAAATCAGGAAAGTATGGATGAAATTTATAAGGCTTATGACAATTCCCCTGAAAATTATGACTATACCCTTACGTTTACAGTAAAATAAGCAGTACCTTGTAACAGCATTTTAAGTTACGAATAATAGATAAAAATAATACCGCCGCAGGCGGTATAAAAGACGCAAAGCGCCTTCATTGTTAATTTGTTAATTCATTTCTGCGTTGCCCTGTAAAACTTATTGATTTCATGAAAATCCTCCCATACAATACAGCAATTCTGTCAGCGGAGCAGTATCAGAACCCTGTTTTAATCATGAAAAGTCTATTCTGAAAAAAATAATCATATGCTGATACTGGGTGATAAATGTATATGAATATTTATGTGGTTAAAAGCGGTGATACCGTCTACAGTATAGCAAACCGATTCGGGGTGTCGGCGGAAAGGATTATTTCCGACAACGCCATTATTGACCCGTCAAAGCTTGCCGTGGGTCAGGCGATTCTTATTCTTTTCCCGGAAACGGTTCATACGGTAAAAGCGGGCGATACCTTTGCTGGTATAGCACAGCAGTACGGAATACCCGTAATAAAGCTTTTCCAGAACAACCCTACTCTGACAAACGAACCGTATTTGCCTCCGGGCAGAGAGCTTACAATATTTTATGACGTTCATCCCGCTAAGAATATAATGGTAAGCGGCTTTGCTTACGATTTTATTGACCCTGCGGTTTATGAATCAGCACTTCCCTATATGACCTACACCATTCATTTCGGATACGGCTTTGATGAAAACGGCGATTTAATAACCATAGACGACAACCACCTTATAACGCTTGCCCACGCCTACAGAACGGCTGTTCTTCTAAGCCTGGGCACAATAAACCGTGACGGTACTTTCGGCTCGTCCAAAGTTGACCGGCTGCTCACCGATTCTGATTTTCAGAATAAGGTGCTGGACAGCATGATAAATGAAATAGCAGCGCGCGGAGCGCAGGGCATGGATATTGATATGGAATACATTCCTCCTCAGTACCGTTTGCAATTTTCAGCTTTTGTCCAGAACGCCGCGGAAAAGCTTACTGAGCTTGGGTATGTCCTGAATGTTGATTTGGCGCCTAAAACATCCGCCGGTCAGCCTGGTTTATTATATGAAGCCCATGATTATAAATTGTTAGGCAGCTATGCCGATTATGTTTTCCTTATGACTTATGAGTGGGGATATACCTACGGTCCGCCCATGGCAATAGCGCCGATTAACAATGTACGCCAAGTTCTTGAGTATGCGCTGACCGAAATCCCCGCCGATAAAATTTTCCTGGGTATCCCGAATTATGCATATGACTGGAAGCTTCCCTTTGAAAGGGGCGTTACGGCGGCTGTTACAATCAACAATTTAGGGGCTGTAAACCGTGCGGTTTTTTATAATGCCGAAATACAGTTTGATGAAAAATCAAAAAGCCCGTTTTATTATTACACCGACCCTTCCGATAACAGCGAGCATGTCGTTTGGTTTGAAGATGTCCGCAGTATGGAAGCTAAATATAACCTCGTATCCGAAAAAAACATACGGGGCTGCGGCTACTGGAACTTAATGTACCCGTTCCCGCAGAATTACCTGCTTTTAAATTCTATGTTCAATATAATAAAAATATGGGGCAATACGGTTCCTTAACTTTCATATAAAACAAAGGGCTTGAAATCATAAAATTGGTTTCAAGCCGTTTATTATATTTACTAATAATATTTTGAGCATATAATCATTCAAGAAATGACAGATTTTCATACTCATAATTGCCTGAGACGTTTAAACACCTGTATTCAGGCTTGATTTTACCATTGTTATTAAGCCGGTCTATAATCAAGTCATAATACGGTTTATGTATTTCTGAACTAATAAAATTACGATTCAATTCTTTGCAAAGCAAAACTTCATTACCGCTGCCGCCGAATAATATTTGAACCGTATCAGACTCATCGGTTGACGCTTTGATTAACATTTCTACCAATCCCCTTGGTAACTGGCATGCATGAAAAGTTTTATCCTTTGAAACATTTTTGACCAAATCAAAATAATTCCAGGAATAGGGCATTCTGCCTTTTGAACCGTTTGCAATATTCTGTTTAATGCGTTTGTCCGTTGGGTTCTGATAAGGAACAGCCACGTTGTTTTTATAGAATTTATGTTCGCCTGATTTAACGGCATGAAGTATGTTCCTGTGAGCTGTGGTAAATTTTTTTGGTGAATGTCCGACATTTGTGTTATAAACCCAAACATATTCATATACGTTATAAGCCGCTTCATCCAAAAATTTAACCCTCAAATAAGCATTTTGTTTAGGATAGTTAAGCATAAACAAATTACCGTCATTTTTCAGTACCCTCAGACATTCGCGGTTTAATTCAATATACCAGTCAATATAATCGTTCCATTTCTGAGTATACTTTACACCGTTATAATTAATACCTACATTATAGTCGGGGTCGCCGAAAATCATATCCACCGAATTATCAGGCAAACGTTTTAAAGTAAGCATTACATCTTCATTAAAAACTTGATTTAATGGAATATTCAAATCGTTCACCCCCTTAAATACGGAGCAAGAGCTTCATATAATTTTTTATGTGTTAATGTGCATGTCCCTCCGCTGTATATAAATTTTTGAATTACCGTAGTTATTAGCTTTACATTTATTGTTCCGCCTGATTGAGTTTTTGATATTATATCCTCGATAAATTTTGAAATTAATAATGGTGCGCTGATTACAGAGAGTACCGTATTGGTTCTGCCTGTTTTGCTTTCTGTCATATTTTTGAAATAAGGTTCACCTTTAGGTGCATGGTACTTAACATCTTCATTCCATGATAAAAGATTGACAAATAATAGAAATTGTAAAAGGGTGGGGTTTTCATACTCTTTAAACTTATCGGCAAACCCTTCGCGCAAGACAAGGGTTTCTAAATTATTAAGCAACTCACAGATTTCGTCTGAGGGCGCATATCTCCATTTACCATTTATACAGCAGTAATCATTAAAATAATATAAACGGTATAATAATACTAAAACTTTTATAAATGTTCCTTTATGTATAAGAAATATTTTAAGAAGGTATTCCCAAATATCATCAAATGAATATTTTTCAGTGACATCCCGTCCATTAAATAAAACGGCAGGGTACATATCAAATTTATTTGGTATTTTTCGCATTGATTCTTTTCCGGGTTTATAAAACGCTGCTTCGTTTCCGTTTATTGTGTTTATTGTTGTTTTTATACGTTCGTTGTTCGTTCCTATGGGAAGTAATATGGCTTCTGTTATCAGACTGCGTTTTATTTCATAAAATCTTTCTCTTTTCGCTTTTGTACGCTTAATATCTGTTGTTAATAATTCTACTGACACATTACACATCCTTTTAAAACAGCTTATAATGAATGCTTAATTGTATCATAATAATTATTAATAAATCAAGCATTAAATTACTCAAATTATATTCATTCAACAAACAATACAGGATAACCCTTCTGATACTCCTTGATAATGCCGGGGTTTTTAGCGGCATAGCCGAGGATTTTTTCCGCCAGTCCGTTTTTTACAAGCTCATTTACCAGCTCGGACAGCGGTTTATCGTAAAGCGAAGGGCATACCGAAGCAATTGAAATCACCCTCCTGCCGCCAAGACTCATAATCCGGTAGGGCCATATGCTGCAGTCAAACGGCTTTCCGTCTGCTAAAACGCACCCCTTTTCCTTATCGAGCATCGGGCAGTAATAAAGACCGTTTTCATCCTCGCTCATGCGGAGAAGATACCCTTCATCCTTTTTTATAAACTGCTGCTGAGGATATTTTTCCTGTATAGTTTCTTTAAGCTGCCGGCTGATAACAGGGGTTTCCCATAAATCATATTTGTCAAACACACAGCAAATCCTGCATGCCGCGCATTCATTGCCTGTCAGTATATTTTTCAGCATATTTCTAAACATTCCTTTCCGGATGTTTTTCTTGACTTTATTTCCTTCTTAAATCCGTAACAGCCTGACCATACGGCGGTTTGCCCCGCCGCTTTGCGGCGGCAATGCCCCGCATTGTTTTTGTTGCCCTGAAAGGACAACAAAAAGCCAAACCGCTATATCGCCTGCGCATAGGTTATTCTGTGTCCGATTGTATTGGCAAGCTGCCCCAGTTCTTCAATTTTATCAACCTCCGCAGGAAAGACTATTAATATACTGCCGCCTATATCGGCGGCTCCTATGCATATCATCCTGTCGGATAAAAGAGCGTCAAGCTCCTCGCAGATTTTTATAACGCCTCCGTCTTCGGAAAGATTTGCTTCTTCCCCGGGGGTAAGTTTTATTTTAAGCTCAGCCGTGCATTTCAAACCTTTCAAGGCTGTCAAAAATTCATCCCTGGATGAATCGGCGTTTGTTCTGACGGCATAACCGTGACGTACTGCACAGTCGGCGATGCCGGCCCATTTTAAAGCATCCTTGTTTGCAGCGGATATATCAAAACCGTATGCTTCATAATCGGATTTATGCAGCTCCTTGTATTCGGTCAGGTTAAAAATGCATTCGTTTGCCTCCAGCAGCGCCTCTTCGTCGGAATACATCATAATTTCGGCAATCTGTCGGCGCACTGATTTTACATCAACCTCGGAAAGGTCAAACTGCGGCATTTCATCCACAGTAAATACGGACAATGCCTTTTCCTCATGCGCCGTTTGTTTTTTCGATTCTTTTTTCTTCCTGAATATATCAAAAAACCCCATAAAACCTTCACCTTTCCGCAAATAGTAGATAATACTAATTAACAATTAAAAATTAACAATGGCGGTATGATTATATTGTAACTTTAAACAATACAATACCATCAATTATCAAAGATACTTTTGGCGCACCGCAAAAATTGTGCGGTTCAATAATCCTAAACGAATATATAACTCATTACTTTCAATTTCACACTCCACACTACTACCTCATAACAACTAAAAGNNTTATAAATTAAAATCATACCGCCTCAGGCGGTATACCACCATTGTTAATTGTTAATTTTTAATTGTTAATTGGTACTACTCCACACTCCGGTAACTACCCTGTCGTTCCCGCTCAAATCCTTTATAACTCGCACATTTTTATACCCGTTTTCGAGCATTATGCCGGATACCGCGGAACCCTGTCCGGAACCCGTTTCAAAGGCCAGAAGCCCGCCGTCTTTCAGGATGTCTTTCCATAAGCATGGAATAACCCTGTAAAATTCCAAGCCGTCTTTTCCTCCGCGAAGAGCTTTGTCAGGCTCGTGAGCAACCTCGGTCTGCAGATTATCCATTTCATCGCCGGTCAGATAGGGAGGATTAGAAACTATACAGTCAGCCTGCCTGTAATCACCGGGGCTGTCCTCACAGATAAAATTCCCGAGCAGTGACCCGTTCATGACGTCGCCTTTCAGCAGCTTAATGTCAGCGCCGTTCATTTTAATATTATGCGTAAGGTAAAGGAATGCCTCCGAAGAAAGTTCGGCGGCGTAAACCTTAGCCCCGGGGATGTTTTTTTGAAGGGCGACGGCAATACAGCCGCTTCCGCTGCAAAGGTCGATTATTTCAGGATTTTTTATATTGCTTTCCTTTACAAAGCGGATAACCTCGTCAACAAGCGTTTCGGTATCGGGACGGGGTATTAAAACACCCTCCCCGACTTTAAAAGGCAGTCCGTAAAACTCCCATGTTCCGAGAAGATACTGCAAAGGATATCCGGACGCTCTCTTTTCTGCGGCTTTTAATGCCTTACTGCATATATCGCCGTCGGGAGCGGTTTCCTTTAAGGGAAGAACAGAATAATCCAGTCCGGCGGTATCCTTGAAAATGCATTTCGCATCAAATTCATAATCATCAATCCCTGCATTTTTCAGGACGGTTTTTATCCGGTTATATAATTCTCTGTATGTCAATTTTGTATCCTTTCAACGGTTTAACTCACGTTTGCCTTATGCTGTTTATGCAGCATCGTTTCCGCAAAGAGCGTTGAACATATTTCTGTCGCTGCCGGTTTCCGGAAGGTACGTTTCACAGAAGGCAGAACATCCTTTGATATGTATGCGCCGTATATTAAACCCGTGTTGGCTGGGCGGACAAATACGTGATAAAGCATGTCCTCGGGTAAAATGTAAGTTCCTCTTTCGGTTTTGAATCTTCCCAGGTACTCCATGCATTTTGCAAACCAATCGGATTTAAGCGCCGTATCGGAACATGACATAAATTCCAGGGTGCTTTTAAACTGAGTTTTTTCGCTTCCGGTAAGCTCACTGCTGTTATAAAACGGAAGACCGACGCCGGCGGCGCTTGCGTGGTATCCTTTGCCGTCAGTCCAATGTATGCCGTAGTCTCCTCGCTTTTCCTGGTATCTCGGGTCAAGGATGTATTTTATAATATCTTCCGTCTTTTTTATAAGCTCCGTATCCTTAACCGGTTTAATAAAATACAGCGCGCCCATGACCAGATAGGAAGTCGGCAGCGGGATTTCGCCTATCTCACAGTTGTGAATATCCTTTAAAACCGGTGTGTTTTCCCAAACCTTCGGGCGTCTTTTTATTTTCGACGGGTCAGTCTCATAAAAACCGAATATTCCCGTTTCAGCGATTTTATAGGCTTTGTTTATCCTTTCAGCCATATATTCCGTCATGTCGTCGTTATAATATCCGGCTTGCAGTAAATATAATATGATGCTCAGTCCATGTACATGACTCCAGCGGCGTTTACCCGACTCGTCCTGCGAAATCAAATACCGGTAAACGTCCTTCATATATCCTGCCTTTTCGTCCAGTTCGGGTGATAAACCTGACCTGAAGCCAAGCCGCGTAAAGAACGGCATGAACATTTCAAAACAATCTTCGTAGCAGTTGTGTATGCTGCCGAATAATTCGTTATCGGTCATAGTGAGGAAATTTTTGAATTTATCAAAATACATACGGGCTGTCTTAAATTTATCAAGCGAGAGTAATTCGCCTATGAGCTCCTGTGCGTCAAACGCGCCGCTTTCAATCATTCCCTCATGCATCAGCTGGAGCTTAACGCTTGGACCTCCGATTTCCGTAAGCCATTTTATATTATCGGACATTTAACCTATACCCTTTCTTTCAGTTATTATTCAACATTCCTTTCCAATGTCAACAACTTAGAGATTCGGATTCATAGGGTGCAGCGCGTCGTTCCTTACAAATATATTTCACTAAATTATTGACATTGCATTCCTTTCTCCATACCTTACTCCTCATTCCTTGTTCCTCATAAAAAATGCAGACAGCAAAGAAAGCCGTCTGCATTTGTTTTTTATTTAAGCTTATCCGGCGGAATTATTTTCATCGGAAGTATCTCCGGCAGGAGCTTCAGCTGTTTCGTTCACTACGGTATCTTCTTTAGTTTCTTCGGCGGCAACTTCTTGAGCGGCAGTTTCTGCGGCTTTGTTTTCGTCAGCCTCTTCCTCAGCAGTCAGGGGTTCTTCTTCAGAAGCTTCTGTATCCGTGTTTTCTTCCGTATATTCTTCGGCAACGGCGCGTATTGACATGCTGATTCTCTTCTTTTCCGCGTCAATTTCAGTAATCCTGGCTTCAACCTCATCGCCGACGGATACAATATCCTTAACGTTAGTGACCCTTTTTTCTGAAAGCTGGGAAATATGAATAAGACCGTCTATACCCGGAATAATCTGGGCAAAAGCGCCGAACGGCGTAATTGAAACAATCTTAGCCTTAACAGTATCCCCGGCTGCATATTCGTTTTCAAACTTAACCCAAGGGTTCTCATCGGTTTTCCTGTAGCCAAGGGAAATTCTGCCCGTTTCCCTGTCAAGCTCCTTAATATAAACCTCAGCCACGTCGCCTACGCTTAAAACCTCGGACGGATGCTTGATTCTGTTCCACGAAAGCTCGGAAATATGAACCATACCGTCAATCCCGCCAAGGTCGACAAACGCCCCGTAATTGGTAAGCGACTTAACGGCGCCCTTGTAAACGGCTCCGATTTCGGCGGTATTCCAGAATTCTGCCTTTGCCGTTTCCTTTACCGCTCCGGCGGCAACCCTTATAGAGCCGACGGCTTTTCCCCTCTGGACGTTCACTTCGATAATTTTAAACTGGACGGTTTTCTTAACTAAATCGTCAAGGTTGTCATTACGGCGCAGGGTAGCCTGTGAAGCGGGTATAAATATTTTTATACCCTCGCTTAAAACTATAATGCCGCCCTTTACGACATTAGTTACAACGCCTTCGAGAATCCTGCCGTCTTCCTTGGCTTTCATAACCGTATCAAAGCCCACCATGGCGTCCACCTTGGTTTTGGAAAGCTGCACTATACCCTCGGCATCATTGATTTTAACAACGATTAAGTCAACCTCATCCCCGACATTAACAACGTCGGAGGGTTTTAAATTAGGGTCGTTCGTAAGCTCGGACAGTGAAACATAACCCGTATGCTTGGTGCCTACATCGACAATAGCTTCCGAGTTGTTCACAGCCGTTATGTAGCCCTTCACCCTGTTACCGGTATATATTCTTTTGAACGACGCATCAAGCGCCTCTTCAAAATTAAAGTCCTCGTCAATATTCTGCAGTTTATCAGTCATCTGGTTTTGTACCTCCTTGATTATATAAGCCGGAGTAGACGCTCCGGCAGTAATACCAATGTTGAAATATTCACCGGCATTATTAATCAGATTTCTTATAATTTCAAAATCCAATTCACTTGCATCCGTAATGTGAAAACAAGTTTTGCATTGCTTTTCGCAAATCTGATAAAGCTTGGCTGTATTTGAACTGTGTCTTCCTCCGATTATAATCATAAGGTCGGAGAATTTTGAAAGGGACAGAGCGGAATGCTGTCTCTCAGCAGTAGCGCCGCAGATTGTATTATAAACTTCCGCCTGCGGGAATATATCCTCAGCCAAAAGGACGCACTTTTCCCACATATTTATATTATACGTTGTTTGCACAACAATTGCAACCTTTTTTTTAAGATTTTTATGATTAATTTTATAATTATTCAGGAAATCAGTATCATCAGAGTAAATAAATGGAATATTATGGCATTGTCCGGCAATTCCTGTAATTTCAGGATGGTTTCTGTCCCCGAAAATAATAATATCAAATCCGTCTGCCGATTTTTCCGCGGCGATTTTATGAATACGTTTAACAAAAGGGCAGGTACCGTCAACATACTCGATATTATGCCTGTCAAGTATTTCATAAACGCTGCGTGCGGCTCCGTGCGAACGTATTATTACGGTTTCGCCGGAAATCCGCTTAAGCTCATCTTCCGATTTGCAGATAAGCACACCCCGGTTTTTCAAGTCATTCACAACGCTGGCATTATGAATAATTTCACCGAAGGTAACTGTCTTTTTACCTTTGCTGAGTTCATTATAAACGATTTTTACGCTTCTGTCAACACCAAAACAAAAACCGGAATTTTCCGCAACCCTTATTTTAATTCGTGCGCGCATTGCGGTACTCCCTTTTCAATATAATATAATTATAATAAAGTATTACTTATAGTTTTTGGATTTGACCGTTTGTCTCTGCATCCTCTGTATTTTCCTCCGCAAGCTCTCTTATAGCATCCATAATCCGTTTTTTCACATATTTGAGCTGAGTTTTTGAGCCTTCCTCCACGGTAAGCTCTTCCGCCTTTATTACCTCGCCGAATTTAAGCGTCAGCTTAGAACGGAAACGCAGTTTCTCGCCTTTAAAGCAAATTCCGCACGGAAGTACATCCGCTCCGCTTTTCGAGGCTATTAAGGCAATACCTGTCTTGCCGCTTCCTACCCTGCCGTCCTTTGAACGGGTTCCTTCCGGAAAAATAACCAGATTGCTCCCGCTTTTTAAAACTTCGATTGAATCCTCAATGACCTTCATATCTCCCGTACCGCGTTTAACCGGAAACGCCCCCAACGATGTTATCAGCCAGGACATAAGTCTGTTTTTAAAAAGCTCTTCCTTTGCCATATATTTTACCGGAAGCTTCATTGGCATAGTCAGGACTACCGGGTCGGCGTAGCTCCTGTGGTTTGAAGCCATAATAACCGGTTTGTCCTGAGGAATATTTGAAACGCCCTCAATATGAAAATTATAAAACAGCTTATAAACGAAAAAACATCCGTATCTGACAAAAGCGTTCATCCGATGCTCTCAGCTCCCGTTTTCTCTTTTATTATACTTAATACCATACTGACAACAGTTTGAAAGTCCATTTCCGTGGTATCGGCAAGGACGGCGTCCTCTGCCTGCCTTAAGGGAGCGATACTGCGGTTCATGTCATTATAATCGCGTGTTTTTATATCACTCAGAATATCCTCGAAGGACGGACAGCCCGGTTTTCCCGAAAGCTCCTTATAACGTCTTTCAGCTCGTTCCTCAGCCGCCGCCGTAAGAAAAATTTTCACATCCGCGCCGGGAAGAACGACGGTTCCTATATCCCGCCCGTCCATAATTATATTATTTTCCCGGGCGATTTTTTTCTGCAGACCGAATAAAAATTCCCTCACCTCCGGGATTGCCGAAACGGCGGAGGCTTCCATTGAGATTTCAGATGTGCGGATTTTATCCGAAACGTCCTCCCCGTTTACAAATACATGCTGTAAGCCTCCCGTAAAACGAAGCTCCGGGGTAATGCTTTCAAGCTCGTTTATAACCTTTTCTTTATCGCAGGCTTTAATTCCCTTTGAGTTGACGGCGTATGCAACCGCTCGGTAAAGCGCGCCGGTATCGGCGTAAATAAATCCCAGCTTTGCCGCAACGGCTTTTGAAACAGTGCTTTTTCCCGCTCCCGCGGGACCGTCTATAGCAACATTGATTGGCATAACAACATCCTTTGTTCAGTGTGGAGTGTGGAGTGTG
>DBCY01000093.1:0-5867 GCA_002293295.1 Ruminococcus sp. UBA946
ATAACATAATAACATCTGCTAAAGGTGATAATTATTTCATTATGACAACCACTTATTGGAGGGATACTATATGGATAACATTATATCCGAGCTGTATTACGGAAAAATAAGACCGTTTGAAAAGAAACTGAAAAAATCATCCGAATATGCCAGGCTTTCCGGTTTATTAAAAGAAAAAGAAAAAGAAATAATGAAATATTTTGATGATAACAAATTAAAAAAGCCGAAAAAAATCTTCAGTGAATATATCAATGCCGACGGTTATTTATCGGATATATCAGAATTTGAAAGCTTTTCCGACGGATTTAAATTAGGATTAAGACTAAGCGGAGTATTGTGTGAAAATGAATCAATATTTGATTGACCCAAAATAACAGCTGAAAGTTAAAACAATTAAAATAATACCGCCGAAGGCGTTATACCGCCATNNTGTTCATTGTTAATCGTTAATTAATACGGGTTCTAGTGCTGAATATAAATATTCTGTGCGCTTGGCGAGCCGTATTGAAACTCCCTGCAAAACGGAACATAAACCTATAAAAAGCACTTAATTTAACAACATACTTTTCATCTGTTAAATATATTGTTTTTTCATATACCATTTGCGGGTTCATATTAATTATATCGTTATAATCATCAATGCCCCATTTAATATCAGCGCCGGTTTTTCGTAAACTCGGCTGCCGCTTGATTTTTTTAACTGTTAATTTGGAATAAGCGTCAAAAATAAAAACAGCATTCGGAAATTTTTGAATAAGAAGACTAAATAACTTCTGAACCTCTTCTTCATTCAAATACATTAACAATCCCTCTGCAATGATAAGTGTTTTTTCATGTGAAGGACTAACTTTATCTAGCCACGTCCAGTCAGTTACAGAAGAAGCTATTGATTGATGATTTTCAATTTCGGGCAGCAGTTTTTCCCTTAACTCTACGACTTGCGGAAAATCCAAGTCAATCCATTTTTTATAGCCGTCAATTCTTGCATACCTTGCGTCTAAGCCGCTGCCAAGACTTAATACAGTTGACTTAGGATTATCAAGTAAAAAACACTTTGTATAATTTTCAATAATATCGCAGCGTATGGACATAAAAACCTGTAATTTTTTAGAAATCCGCAGGTTATCAAAATCATAATCGATTGCTTTAACTGTTTCACCCGCGAATACATCGTCAATAAAACCCTGTTGGTTCATTTTCGCTCTGCCATACAATGGAATAAGAAGGGTTTCCATTTCCTTTGTCAGTTTTATTTTTTCTCTCATCTCATTGCTCCTTCAGCGGTTATCGTCAGACAGTTTATTATATTATGGTGTCCCTGAGTAATTTATCCTTTTTATCCCAAAGCTTTTGGGATAAATCGACATAATACTTATGCGGGTATTCAAAACGCTTGATTTCATCCCACAGCGTATCAATCTGAGCGGCGCAGTAATCCCTGATTTCTTTGACGGGAGGACTGCTGTAAACGCATTCTCCGTTAATGAACACAGGCTTTAAAAGCTTCACCGCCGTATAGTTTTCAAGAAGCTTCCTTTTAAAGGTGAATTCGGGGTCAAAGATTTCATACGGCTCCGACTGGTCAATTTCCTCACCGAAGCAGGTCATGACGTCGGCCGTCGACTTCCCCGTAATGTTATCATAAAAACGCCATAGCTCCTTAAAATCGGGGTTAGTAATTTTTGTAACATTTTCCGAAAGCTTTATTTTCGGTATGATTTCCCCGTTTTCCTCAACGGCGACAAGCTTGTAAACTCCCCCGAAAACAGGTGAGGACGCCGAAACAATCAGCCTTTCCCCGACTCCGAAGCTGTCAGCGCAGGCTCCCTGCAAAAGAATGTCGCGGATAATATTTTCATCAAGAGAATTGGAAACAACAATTTTTACTTCGGGGAGCCCTGCTTCATCAAGCATTTTATGTGACCTTTTGGATAGGTAGGTAATGTCGCCGCTGTCTATGCGAACGGCGAAATTGCTTTTCCCTTTGGCTTTAAGCTCGTTGAATACAGTTACAGCATTGGGAATGCCCGATTTAAGGACATTATAAGTATCGACGAGAAGCGTTGCGCCGTCAGGGTAACAGTCCGCGTATGCCCGGAATGCTTCAAGCTCGCTGTCAAACATCTGAACCCATGAATGAGCCATTGTCCCAAGCACGGGTATGCCCGAATCACGTCCGGAAACCGCGCACGCCGTTCCGGAGCATCCCCCGATATAAGCCGCCCTTGCGCCGTAAACGGCTCCGTCAAAGCCCTGTGCCCGCCTCGAACCGAACTCCATAACGGGACGTCCGCACGCCGCCCTGACAATACGGTTTGCTTTAGTAGCAATCAGGCTCTGGTGGTTTATACATAATAAAACCATCGTTTCAATCAGCTGCGCCTGAATAACGGGACCCCTGACTATCAGAACGGGTTCGTTCGGGAATACCGGCGTACCTTCCGGCACTGCCCATACGTCGCAGGTAAATCTGAAACTTTGCAAATAGCTGAAAAATTCCCCGTCAAAAATTCCCCTGCTTTTCAGAAAGGATATGTCCTCCTCATCAAAGCTGAGATTTTCAAGGTAATCAATAACCTGTTCAAGACCGGCGGCCACGGCAAACCCTCCGCCGTCTGGAACGCTTCGGAAGAACATTTCAAAATATGAAATCTTATCGGAAATCCCTGTTTTTATATATCCGTTAGCCATGGTAAGCTCGTAAAAATCAAGCAGCATGGAAAGATTCCGTTCATCTTTGTACATTATCATGAACATCCTTTCCGGACGTTTTATCCTTATAATTACTGTTTTAAAAGCGTACCATGCGAAAGTCCCGTCAGAAATGCGTTTATAAAGCCGTCAAGCTCGCCGTCCATAACGGCGTTTATATTTCCGTTTTCAAAGGATGTACGATGGTCCTTTGCAAGCGTATAAGGCATGAAAACATAGGAGCGGATTTGCGCCCCCCACGCTATTTCACGGTGAACGCCCTTAATATCCTCGATTTTTTCGAGGTGCTCGCGCTCCTTGATTTCGGCAAGCTTCGAAACGAGCATTTTCATAGCGTAATCCTTGTTCTGGTACTGGCTCCTCTGCGTCTGGCAGGAAACTACAATGCCTGTGGGTATATGCGTAAGGCGCACTGCCGAGGACGTCTTGTTGACCTTCTGCCCTCCAGCGCCGCTTGCGCGGTAAAAGTCGATTTCAAGGTCGTCGGGGCTTATTTCTATGTTTGAAGCGGCTTCATCCATTTCGGGCATGACCTCAAGCGAAGCAAAGGAAGTATGCCGCCGCCCCGAGCTGTCAAAGGGGGATATGCGGACAAGCCGGTGTACGCCGTTCTCCGACTTCATAAAGCCGTATGCGTTTACGCCTTCAATTAAAATAGAAGCCGATTTCAAACCGGCTTCGTCGCCGTCAAGGTAATCAAGGGTTGTAACCTTGTATCCATGCTTTTCAGCCCACATATTGTACATGCGGAACAGCATTTCCGCCCAGTCCTGAGCCTCGGTTCCGCCCGCTCCCGCATGAAAGGTCAGGATGGCGTTCTTGCCGTCGTATTCGCCGGTAAGGAGGGTGCTGAGCTTCATTGTTTCAAGCTGGGACTTAAAGCTTCCGGCGTCTTTTTTTATTTCAAGGGCTGCCGCTTCGTCATCCCCCTCTTCCTGCTGGAGTTCAATCATTGTCAGAATATCCTCTAAAAAACCGTTCAGTTTTTCATAGCTTGAAATAGTTGATTCGTAATGCTTTATGGTCTGCATAACCTTCTGCGAGTTTGTAAGGTCGTCCCAGAAACCCGCTTCGCCGGATTCTTCCTGTAAACCGGTGATTTCTTCCCTGAGTTTTGCAATGTTCAGGATGTTGTGAAGCTCCCTCATGTCTTTTCTGTAACCCTCAAGTTCAACGCGAAGTTCGTCCAGTATAAGCATTTATAAAATCCTTTCAAGTTCAAATCAGTTTTTACTGTTAATCATATAGCAGGTTCAAAACACTAAATGTGTTTACAACTTAACACCCTATAATGAGCAGCTCGCGCAGTATTTTACATGCCGCCGCTGTGGATATGCCGCTTTGGTCATAGTGCGGGGAAAGCTCGGTTATATCAAACCCTACAATATTAAGCCCCCTTAATTTCAATACCGCGTCAAGCAGCTGGGAGAAAGAAACACCGCCCGGCTCGGGAGTACCCGTACCCGGAAAAACGGAAGGGTCAAGGACATCCAGGTCAATAGTAAGATAAATATTTTTGTCTTTTAATCCATTGACCGCGGATTCAATACCGGCTAAGGAAAAGGGGTACATTTTCGTATGCCCGGAGGCGAATAAAAACTCATCCCTTTCGCCCGAACGTATGCCGAACTGATAAATGCGGTTGTCACCGGTAAGCTCATGGCACCTTCTCATTACGCAGGCGTGGGAATTCTTAACGCCAAGGTAATCGTCGCGAAGGTCGGCATGGGCGTCAAGCTGTATTATATAAAGGTCGTCATATTTTTCACGGACAGCCCTGACGGCTCCTAAAGTGACAAGGTGTTCCCCGCCGAGCATACACGGAATTTTACCGTCGCCGAGTATTTCCTTTGTAATACCGTAAATCTGCTGTAAAGCCATATCCTGAGAACCTGTTGAAAGCTCGAGGTCGCCCGCGTCATATATGTTAAATTCAGTCAAATCCTTATTCTGATACGGTGAAAAGGTTTCAATACCGAAGCTTTCGGAACGAATCACCTTACTGCCGAAACGCGCTCCGGGCCGGTATGAGGTCGTGCTGTCAAAGGGCGCGCCGAAAATAACTATAACGGATTTTTCATAAACAGCGTCACAGCCGATAAAGGCATTCCTTTCAAATTGCATACGGTCACCCCCTTATTTTTATTTTCCCGCTTTAAGAAGCTTCTGAACATAATTCGGCAGAGCGAAGCATCCCCTGTGTAAATCCGTATTGTAATAAGCGGTTGATATACCCAGCTCATTCCATTTCTCTAAATCTTCATTAAGGGGGTCAACCGATTTTGAAGCGAAGCCGAAAAGCCAGTGCCCCGAAGGGTAGGTCGGTATATGCACCTGATAGACGCTGCATATTTCAAAAACTTCATGGATGCGTTTATGCGCCCTCTGCATTGCTTTTGCGTCGTCGGTGTAATACGGGCTTTCATGCTGGTTTACAAGGATTCCGTCTTCACTGAGGGCTTTATAGCAGTTGCCGTAAAACTCGCTTGTGAAAAGTCCCTCCCCGGGACCGAACGGGTCAGTGCTGTCAACGATAATAAGGTCGTAAAGGTTTTCGGTTTTCCTGACAAAACGAAGTCCGTCCTCATAATAAATCCTAACGCGGGGGTCGTCCAGCCTGCATGCCGTCTGAATGAGATACTTCTTTGAAATATCCACGACGCGTTCGTCAATTTCAACCATATCAATCCGCTCCGCAGTATTATAGCGTGTAAGCTCCCTGACCGTGCCGCCGTCGCCGGCACCGATTACAAGTATGTTTTTTATACCGGGGTTTGAAGCCATTGCGACATGGGTAATCATTTCATGGTAAATAAACTCATCCTTTTCGGTCAGCATCATATAACCGTCAAGGGTTAAAAAACGTCCGAATTCCCTGCTTTCAAAGACGTCAATCCGCTGAAACTCACTCTGCTCCGTATAAATCTGCCTGTCAACGCGTATGGACATTTTAACATCGGGAGTGTGCATTTCGGAAAACCATAATTCCATAATAATCCCTTTCTCAGAGTGTGGAGAGCTGGCAGTAGTTAGAAAATAGTTATTAGTAGTTAGTTTTTGCTTCGAAACCCCTTACTCCTTACTCCTCATTCCTGACCAATGGTAACAACTTAAGAGATTTTACTTTACAATAAGATTCCAGTTCCCAGACGCCA
>DBCY01000093.1:5908-8925 GCA_002293295.1 Ruminococcus sp. UBA946
CTGACCACTGACCACTGCTCACTGTCCACTTATGATTAGAAAGTTATTCGTTTTTTGCTTAAGTTGTTGACATTGCATTCCTGACCCCTCTTACAGTCTGCCATTACCTTTATATATTCAATGTTCATATCCTCCGTACCGGTCAGGGAACAGCCCTTTTCCTTCGAATACTCTATATAATCAAGTATTTCATTCGTTATCAGTTCCCCGGGGGCAAGAATCGGTATTCCGGGAGGATAGCACATAATAAATTCACTGCTGATTCGCCCTGCGCTCTTTCGTACGGGAACGGAAACCTGCGTTCCGTAAAAAGCCTGCTGAGGGGACATAATAACCTCGGGGGAGATATATTCGTATGCAAGCATACCCGACTTGTCCTTTGAGAACCGGCGTTTTATTTCGGCAAGGGCAGATACCAGGCGTTCTATATCCTTCCATTTGTCCCCGACTGATATATATGCCAGTATATTCCCTATGTCGCCGAATTCGATTTGAATATCATAATTATCCCTGAGAATATCATAAACCTCTATGCCGGCAAGGCCTATATCCCTGGTATGAACCGAAAGCTTGGTCATATCAAAGTTAAAAATATCATCACCGTTGCAGAGTTCATCAGCGAAGGCGTAATAACCGCCGATTTTTGCTATTTCATCACGCGCGTAGGATGCGTTTTCACATACCTTTTTAACAATTTCCATACCGTTCAGGGCAAGGTTCCGGCGTGATATGTCAAGTGAAGAAAGCAGAAGGTACGAACCGCTGGTAGTCTGGGTAAGGTTAATGACGGAACGCACATGACCTTGGGTAACGCATGCGTTTTTACCGGCGAGCAGTAAACTGCTCTGAGTGAGGGAACCGCCCGATTTATGCATTGAGACTGCGGATAAATCAGCTCCGGCTTCCATTGCATTTACAGGCATTTTCTCACCGAAATAAAAATGAGTGCCGTGCGCTTCGTCTACAAGGCATGCCATTCCGTTTTCGTGCGAAAGCTCCGCTATGCTCCTCAGGTCGGAACAAATACCGTAATAAGTAGGGTTATTCACAAAAACGGCTTTAGCGTCAGGATTTTCATTTATTGCGCGCTTAACGTCCGTTAAGCTCATTCCGAGCGGAATACCAAGCCTTTCGTTTACGCCGGGATTAACATAGACAGGAACGGCGCCGCTAAGAATAAGGGAATTAATCGCACTTCTGTGCACATTCCGCGGCATAATGATTTTATCGCCCGATTTGCATACCGACAGAATCATGGACTGTACGGCGGAGGTTGTGCCTCCTACCATAAAAAAACAAAATGCGGCGTTAAAAGCTTGGGCTGCCAGCTGCTGTGCATCCTTTATGACGGAAACTGGGTGACAGAGGTTGTCAAGCGGTTTCATTGAATTAACGTCGACTGAAAGGCAGTCCCTGCCTAAAAATTTTACAAGCTCGGGATTACCTTTGCCGTGTTTGTGACCCGGAACGTCAAAAGGGACGATTCTTGCATCCCTATAAAGCTCCAGGGCTTCAAAAACGGGAGCGTTTTCCTGAGTGAGGTTGTTATTTTGCATATCAGCCCCCAAGTTTTAATCAACAATTTCCTATTGCTAGAGAGTGTTTGCGGACCCGTTCAATCCGTAATTTTATCCAAGCGAATTTTAATTAAAATCATAACGCCGCAGGCGGTATACCACCATTGTTANNTTTTAATTATTAATTGGTACTAGAATATATTCATACCGCTGAAAATTTCAATCATTTCCTTGCGAAGCGCGTCGCTGATTTCAAGTCTGTGCTTGGGCGGAAGCTCGTATGTGTCAGTATTGAAAAGGTAATTCTGCAGTACGATTTCATTAATCATCATTTTAGTATGGAAAATATTGGACTGATAAACGTTTACATCTACAGCGTCATAACGCTCCAGCGTTTTCCGGTCGATATAATCCTGAATGGACGTTATATCATGGTCCATGAAAAGCTTTCTTCCGTGTTCGTCGCGGGTAAAACCGCGTACCTTGTAATCTATTGTAATTATATCGGAATCAAAGCTCCCGATCAGGTAATCAAGGGATTTAAGCGGGGTTATCTGACCGCAGGTCGCAACGTCGATATCCACCCTNNAAGCCGCGCACGCGGTAGTCCATGGTGATAATATCCGAATCGAAGCTGCCTATTAGGTAATCCAGGGTTTTCAGCGGGGTAATCTCGCCGCACGTCGCCACGTCGATATCCACCCTGAACGTCGTAATTGCGTTTTCGGGATGGAATTCGGGATAGGAATGAACGGTCAGGTGGCTCTTGTCAAGATGTCCGGTAATCCCGTCCCTGCTCGGATGACGCATATTGCAGGATTCGTCAATCTCGGAATAAGGCAGGTATTCCTCGGAAATCAGAACGGTAGCCGAGGCTCCCTGCGGTTCATAATCCTGCTTCGATATATTCAGAACATGGGCGCCTATCATTTCGGTAACATCGCAAAGGATTTTTGTAAGGCGGTCGGAGTTATACTGCTCGTCTATATATTTGATATAATCCTGCTGTTCCCTCGCGCTTTTCGCATAACATATATCGTATATATTAAAACTGAGGGATTTTGTCAGATTATTAAAACCGTAAAGCTTAATCTTGTTGTTCAACTCACGTCTCACGCTCCTTCCAGGTTAGTATTAAACGCTACATAATGAATAATACGATAAATCATTTGAAAAGTCAATAGTTTTGAATGAATTTTAAGTATAATTTTAATATACTGATTAATAAAAAATATCTGTATTATACTGAAAAATGTCTTAAAACATATTGAATTGCTGACACCTAAAGATTATAATATGATATTTATACTAATCCGCAATTAAAATGATTGTATATTTCCCTCTTTTTGCTGCATTGCGTCGTCTTCCTCTTTAACAGGCGGCAGCCTGTCTTCATCGTCAATCCTAGCACTGCAACAAAAATCTGTAAAATATTTTGCAATCATTTTAACCGCGGATTAGTATTAGAACCTTTTCTCATAGGCATAAACACATATCTTT
>DBCY01000093.1:8969-15521 GCA_002293295.1 Ruminococcus sp. UBA946
TCCAATAAAATTATACTCGAAAAGCTATATACTTTTCCTATGAGAACAGGTTCTAACATTAATTCATGAAATTTTAACAAACAATGTTTTATAATATGACATGCTGTTGTCACCATATATGGGTTATAATAAAATCACAGCTTATATGAGCTTACTCATAATAAATGTGTTTTATGAAAGGACGGTTATAATTATGGAAGAAAAATACTGCCAGAGCTGCGGAATGCCGATGGGTGAAACAGACGAGATATACGGAACAAAAGCTGACGGAGGAAAAAATACGGATTACTGCAAATACTGCTATGACAACGGAGCGTTCACAAGCGACTGCACAATGGATGAAATGATTGAAATCTGCGTTCCGCATATGGCTTCGCCTGAGTCAGGAATGAGCGAGGAAAAGGCAAGGAGTATGATGAAAGGATTTTTCCCGGAATTAAAACGCTGGAAGCAGGGATAATAGCATTAACATCTTCTTGCTTTCAAACAGTTAATAACATAAAAACAGCAGGGTATTGAGAGACTTATACCCTGCTGTTTCATAAAAAATAATAATAAACCTGCCGCATAATCTGCTTTATGCCCCAGGTTTATTATATTTCCGGCTGATGCGGCTAAATATTATTATAAAGGTTAAACTCCATAACCCCGGACCCGGTTCTCAGCCTCATTTTATTTACCGGATTTTCGCCTATTACGGCTGACAGCTGTCTTTTTTTCTTATCTACGGAATCCTTAAGGTNNTTTGTTTTTATTATTCCCGAGCCGCACGACGCTTCAACGGTAAAATTTCTTAATCCCTCCGCCGTTACCGAGACAGAACCGGACGAAGACGAAAAATCGCAGTCGCCGGTAATAGCCCTCATGCCTGTCCTGATACTGCCGGATGTTACTTTTAATCTTCCGCTGCCTGCAAATTTAGGTATTTTAATGTTTCCGGACATGGTTTCTGCATTTACATGCCCGCTGTAGTTTTCAATATTTATATTGCCCGAAACGCAGTTTATCATACAGCCCGAACCTTTGTCGCCGCCGCAGTTAATGTTATAAATGCTAATATTGCCGGATGTGCATGAAATACCGCCCGTACCTGAAATTTCATTGACTTTGATATTGCCGGAAGCGACCTTTATGTCAAACATCCCTTTCAAATCGGAAAGCATTACATTTCCGGATATGTTTTCTATAGTAAAATTTTTAAGGTTTAAGTCTTCCGCGCTGATATTCCCCCCTCCGGAGGTTATATTAAGCGTGTTGTTAAAATTTTGCGGGAGACTTACTTCAAGGTAATCGTTGAACCCGATAAACAAAAGCTGCCAGTCCCAGGGCTTTTGTTTTATGGTTAGCGTATTGCCCTGCCTTTCAAAAATGATTTTGGCGCGGATAGGGAACCCTTTTATTCTTTGGATAATTTCCGCCTTGATTTCATTACCCGGATGATTTTTTATGACAACGCCTATACTGCGCATATTTATATTCAGCGTATCTATCGAGGGGATTCCGTTTTCTATTTCATTCCTGATAAATTCCTCATTAATATCCGGCGCAGGCAAAGCCGGGGGTATTTTGTCAAGAAACCGGACAAACTCCTCAGGAGCGCCTATTCCGCTTACCGCCGTTTCAAACGCTGCTTTTTGATTCATTCCCTCCGCTGCAAGGTCGGTGTATTTTTCTTCAAGGTTGGCTGCAAGTTCTTCCATAAGCTCGTTAAGCTCGGCAGTCACCGCATAATCCTTAAAGTAATTTTTAACGTACCGTGAAATATCTTCGTTCATAGCCATCTTCCTTTCTAAATTAGAGAATCGATTATGTTTTTTGTCTCTTCCCAGTCGGATTTGTTTTTTTGAAAAGCCTCAATGCCGATTTGTGTGATTTTATAGTATTTTCGTCTTGCCCCCGATGTTTCGTCGCCCCAGTATGATATTATAAAACCCGACTGCTCCAGCCGCCTGAACGCCGAATACAAAGTGGCTTCCTTCAGTTCATAAACCCCCTTTGTCTTTAAGCCTATGGTTTTGTTTATTTCATAACCATAGCTGTCTTTTTTTGATAGCTGCGCCAGAATTACCGTTTCTGTATGCCCCCTGATCAGGTCGGATGTTAAAGACATAGTATCGCCTCCAATCAAGTATATTATAATTCATAATACCTCGCCTGTCAAGGTAATATTATAAATTATATATGAATATTTTATAAACATCACAGGCGGTGTACGGTATTTAAAACTAAAAGGCTATGTGTTCATAAATAATTTACAGAAAAAATGCAATATATATATGACATATTGAAATATATAGTGTATAATAAGACTAACAAAGGGGGCATTTAATGAAAAACAAAAGGATGAAAATCGCCAGAATGGAATGTGATATGAAGCAGGAGGATTTAGCGAAGGCGGTAGGCGTCACCCGTCAGACAATCGGGTTGATAGAATCAGGCGAATATAATCCGACGCTGAACCTTTGCAGAGCAATTTGCAAAGCGCTGGGAAAAACCCTGAACGATTTATTCTGGGAAAATCAGGTTTAAGTCTTTATTTTAACCGAGAAGCTAATCCTTATTATACTTAAATGAAAGGTTGATTTTTATGAAAAAAAAGGTTATACAGGACGAAAGAATCACATCAAAAAGGCGTAAAATTCAAAGCGACGCTTTCGGTATATTATTCTTTGTACTGCTCGTGTCGGTTGTCATACAGCAGCAATTTTTAAAGGCTCCGTTTGAGCAGTATGCAGTTGAAATCATATGCTTTTTCGGAATGTCGGTTTACATTATCATCGGTAATATTATCGCGGGGGACAATATGTTCGGCGAAGGAAAGAGAGCGAAAATAATCCCGCTGATACACAGCCTTATTGCCGGAATTACGGTAACGGTAATAAACGGCATATTGAATTATTCCAGATATGCCGGACATTACGAAGATGACAATACAGGTTATTTTATCGGGATGCTGGCTGTAACATTCATCAGTTCAGCAGGAGCCAGTTTTATTGTTCTGTATATCTTTTATATTGTAAATAAAAAGAGACAGGAAAAAATTGAAAAACACCTTGATACTGATGAGTGATAATTACATGCGGTTTAGGAATACCATGTATCCATGATAATTAAGAAGGAATAAGCGTATTCATGCAGCCTGTGCGGTATGAATACGCTGTTTGCTTATACAGGAATAAAAAATTGTTAAATTTTCTAAAACTATTGATTAATCGGTAAAAATGTTATACAATAATAATGTTGTTGCGCTGAATATATAATATTTATTTTAAACACAATTTANNGGTAAATTTTCAGATTATAAATTATCTATTTATGAAAGGGAGTCTATTATAATGGCAGGTTTAAACAAGGTTACGGTTGACGACATTAATGTCAGGGGGAAAAAGGTTCTGGTCAGATGCGACTTCAACGTTCCGCTTAAGGACGGGGTTATTACCGACGATAACAGGATTACCGCGGCTCTCCCCACGATTAAGAAGCTTATTGCGGACGGCGGAAAGGTCGTTTTATGTTCGCATCTGGGGAAACCCAAGAACGGTCCCGAGGATAAATATTCGCTTGCGCCGGTTGCCGAAAGGATTGCCGGTCTGGTTGATACAAACGTAATATTCGCGAAGGATGACGCCGTTGTCGGCGAAAATGCCAGGCGATATGTTTCCGGTATGAATGAGGGCGAAATAGTCCTTCTTGAGAATACACGGTTCAGGGGCGCCGACGAGACCAAGAACGGCGAAAACCTTTCAAAGGAGCTTGCAGACCTTGTTGACGGTGAGGTATTCGTTATGGACGCCTTCGGTTCAGCGCACCGCGCCCATGCTTCCACCGCCGGGGTTGCGGAATTCGTTAAGGAAACCGCCGTAGGGTATCTGATGCAGAAGGAAATCCAATACCTCGGCAATGCGGTTGAAGAGCCGGAAAGACCCTTTGTGGCCATACTAGGCGGAGCTAAGGTAGCCGATAAGCTCAATGTCATATCCAACCTGATAGAAAAATGCGATACCCTTATTATAGGCGGCGGTATGGCTTATACGTTCCTCAAAGCCAAAGGATATGAAATCGGTACCTCCCTTGTCGACGGCGAAAAGGCGGACTATTGCAGGGATATGCTTGAAAAAGCTGAAAAAGCCGGCAAAAAGCTTCTTCTTCCCGTTGATACTACTATAACTAAATCCTTCCCTGACCCGATTGATTCTGAAATTGAGATTTCCGTAGTCGATTCCGATAAAATTCCCGCGGATATGATGGGGCTTGACATCGGAACAAAGACCTGTAAGCTTTATGCCGAAGCGGTAAAATCCGCTAAAACCGTTGTATGGAACGGACCTATGGGCGTTTTTGAGAATCCTGTGCTTGCAAAGGGTACAATAGCAGTCGCCGGAGCGCTTGCCGAAACGGACGCAACGACGATTATAGGAGGCGGGGATTCCGCCGCCGCTGTGGTGCAGCTTGGCTTTGCCGATAAAATGTCCCATATCTCAACGGGAGGCGGGGCTTCCCTTGAATATCTTGAAGGCAAGGTTCTTCCCGGCGTTGAGGTTATAGCCGAAAAGTCATAATAGCTGTTTGGCATGAAAAACGAATATAATTGTTAATACTATAATATTACATTTCAGGACATGACAATTTATATTCGTTTTTTCATGTGCTGATGAAAATATATATTACTATACGGAGGTTTAGTATGGTTATTGATAAAGAGATTATAAATAAGGTCAGCAACTGTATATGCGCGGGCGCGGAAATTTCCGGGCTTACAGCCGACGGGATGGTTGTCAGGGACGCGACTATGACAGCCTCTAAAATATATAATGTGAGCCTTGTGGGTTCGCATATATATCAATCCAATATGTCAAGCACATTGTATGAGGATATGAACTTTGACCACGCCAGGTTCAAGGATATGAGCCTTCTCGGGATGATTATGGAAAATGTCGACCTTGACGGCGCGAAATTCAGACATGCTAATCTTTCAAACGTAGTTGTTTCAAATTGCAGGGCGGATAAAATTGAAATAAAGGACTGCCATTTTGACAGAATTATAATAGACGGGAAAGATGTAACCGAAGCTATAAAGGAATTATTAAACAAATAAACGTCAGAAAGTAACGTGTATATGCCGTTGTATTAAAGCGGCGGAATGGAGCTAACAGATGAATAAAGCATTAAGGGAAACTGTAATTGCGGGAAACTGGAAGATGAACAAAACCCGCCCCGAGGCGGCATTACTTATTGAGGAATTAAAAAACACCGCTGCCGGAGCCGGCTGCGAGGTGGTAATCTGCGTTCCGTATACCGACCTGGAAACAGCGGTATCCCTTACGAAGGGAACCGGTATTAAGGTAGGAGCCGAAAACTGTCATTTTAAGGACAGCGGTGCGTACACTGGCGAGATTTCGGCTTTAATGCTGGCTGAAATGGGAGTTGAATATGTTGTTATAGGACATTCAGAAAGGCGTCAGTATTTTGCCGAAACAGACCTGACCGTGAACAGAAGAACAAAGGCTGCCCTTAACGCCGGATTGAAACCCATTGTCTGCGTAGGTGAAATGCTTGCCGAGCGTGAGGACCTTATCACCGAGGATGTCGTGGAGCTGCAGACGACAGCCGCTTTAACGGGGATTTCGGCAAAGGACGCTGAAAATATAATTATAGCATACGAACCGGTATGGGCAATAGGCACGGGAAAAACCGCTACGGACGAGCAGGCGGAGGAGGTTTGCGCATTCATACGCAAGGTTGTTGAAAATAAATACGGAAAAGATATTGCCGAAGGGATGACAATCCAGTACGGCGGTTCTATGAATCCCAAAAACGCGGCAGGGCTTCTTGCAAAGGAAAATATTGACGGCGGTCTTATAGGGGGGGCTTCCCTTAACGCCTCGGATTTCGGTATTATTATAAAAGCCGCGTCCGGCGGCTTATGAAACCCCAAAATAAGGCTCGCTGAATAAAAATGGCGTTTTTAACTGTGTATATAGAATCAGTACCTTTTAACAGCTAAAAATTAATATGAATAAATAAAAAATCATACCGCCGCAGGCGGTATACAATCATTGTTATTGTTAATTTTTAATTGTTAATTGATTCAAGCCTGACGGAGGAGTATTATGAAGGCGGCTGGATATGTTCCGAAAAAGCGAGTAAAAAAGCCTCTGTCAAAGAGGACAAAGCTTTTTTTGAAAATATTTATATCGGCATTGCTTTTAACAGCCGTTTCATTCTTTACCGCTGATTATCTTATTGTTAAACGGAATAAAAAACCTCCGGTGTTTTCCATAAAGGTATATGAATATGATAACGGCAGCGCCGATTATTACGGTCTTTTTTATAAGGTCTGGGAGGATTATGACCCGTTTGACGATGAAACGGAGTATTTTCTGACCTTCTGGCTGTTTCCGAAATTCTGGAGTATATGAACCAATGCCATCAGCTTAATAGATTTTACTTTATAATAAGATTCCAGACGCTAGTTACCAGAAATCTGACCACTGACCACTGCTTACTGACCACTTATGATTAGATAGCTATTCGTTTTTTGCTTAAGTTGTT
>DBCY01000009.1 GCA_002293295.1 Ruminococcus sp. UBA946
CGCTCCTTGTAAATTAATAAAATTATAATAAACTCTATATCTTTTTACGTTATAATAATATCATTATTTATTATAAATTGCAAGATAATTTATTAATTTATCAGGTGTCACAATGATATGTAATACCAATTTAATGATTTAATTATTCCTCCGACATAACCTCTTTTAAGGATACCCTTTTAATTCCCGCTGAAAAAGCCCGCATAAATATTTCATATATAACAATAAATGAAACAGCTGCAATAATTAATCCGGGAATATCAAAACCGTAATCAAGTATTTCAGCCGCTTTTTCGTCGAAGAACAAATCAACCATAACCGTTAAAAGTCCGAACTGATATAAAGTACCGATAATAAAACCAATCAGGGACGGTATACGGTAACCGTCCAGCACGGCATACCCGCATTCTTTGCCTGAATATCCGAATACCCTTAGCATTGCTATTGATTTACGGTTTTGCTTTATAACAGTCGAAACGGCGATGAACATTACCGTAAAAGCCAGCACGATTCCTATAATAAGAATCATTACCGCCATCATTTCGCTTGCAAAATCCCCCATGCTCATCGACATCTGAAGCATACAGGAATAACAGAAGGAAGCGAAACCGATAAAGAAAACAAGTGAGCGTCGGCTTTTGACCGTACCCTGCCTTAAATCCTTCAAAAACGGCTGTTCCTTATCATTCTGATTTATTTTACGGATTTTAACTTTTTTACTGCCGCGTATAAGTTCCAAAGGGGGACGTTTAAGCTTAACCATGCCGTAAACCACGGATGTTACCATGAAAACCAAAGCGGGCAGAACAATGAGAATCAGAATAAGCTCAGGGTAAAAATGCATTATGATTTCCGGAAATTCCGGATTTTCCTTCATATCACGCATTTCCCTGTAAAAGGCGGGCATCATGCCGTAAGCTATTATCAAGCCTATACAGGTTCCTGTAAAAATACTGAACCCGAATACCCAGAAGCCCTTCGCTATTCTGAAATCGGAATACCCCAGGGCTTTTAAAATACCGAACTCCTCGCTGCGGGCGTCTATGTAATTTTTTATATAAAAAAACTGCATAACGACGGTGGTTAATGTCAAGGCTCCCCCCGCAATCGCAATAATGGCGTTCCCCGACGCAATTAAGGCGTCATAAAGCGCCATGTCGGCAGGGTTGCTAATTGAATCCTTAATCAATACCGTATCTTTATTTGAATTTATAAACAACGCGCAGGGCAGAACCGCGCATGCGCACATAATAACTACGCCGAACAGTTTCAGCGAATCCCTCAGCCGTATAATCATAATACTGTTCCTTTCCGGAGTTTTGACCATCAGGGGCAAAACTCCCAGGTCTGAAAGGTTTACCTTTCAGACTTTTTTACCAGCCGATTTCGTATGCGGTTTTACAGTTTTCATTATTGAAAGTACCGGTAATCATACCGCTGTTTATTTTAACCACCGTGTCAGCCATTTCGGCAATATTTGCGTTATGGGTAACCATAACCATTGCGAATTTCAGCTCTTTCTGCATTCTGCATATGTAATCAAGCACCTGCCGCCCCGTTTCTTCATCCAGTGCTCCCGTTGGTTCGTCAAGAAACAGCACCTGCGGTTTTTTCGCTAATGCCCTTGCTATTGAAACGCGCTGCTGCTCGCCTCCGGAAAGCTCCGACGGGAATTTTTTCAGCTTTCCGCCAAGCCCCACCGCTTCTATAATACTGCGGTAATCACGGTTACCGGTCAGACCGGCGCTCATTTTTACGTTTTTGTCCACGTTTAAATTCGGGAGCAGATAATACTGCTGAAATATAAAACCAACCTTTTCTTTTCTGAAATCCGTGAGCTGAGCATCGGAAAGGGAGGTTATATCGGTTCCGTCATACCTGACCTCTCCGCTGTCGGGACGTTCAAGTGCCGAAGCGATATGCAGAAGCGTTGACTTGCCCGAACCCGACGCTCCTAAGAGAACCGTGAAACCGCCATCCTTTACGGTCAGGGAAACGCCCTTTAATGCGGCAGTGGCGTTGGCGTTTTCACCAGAACCGTATGTTTTTACCGCGTTAATTATTTCTATCATTTTTAATTCCCCCATTTCTTAATTTTATTAACAAACCTGTAAAAACGTCTGTGAGCATTTCACCCGCTTCACTGTCCGATAGAATACTCACACCCGTAACGTGAAGGCAGGCTATCCCGTGTGTAAAAATCCATAACGACTGATAAATTCTGTAAGCGTCCTCACGGCAAAGTCCGTACTGCTCCGTAATGGAATTTAATATCCTGCCGCTGTTGTCGTCAATGACCGGGAGGACCTCGTTCAAAACGAAAACACCCTTACCCGCAGTCATAAACAAAAGCTCAAAAAGGCGGGGTTCTTCCTTCGCAAAACGAAGATACTGCATTCCTGCGCCTTTGAAAGCCGGCTTTTCCGCCAGACCCTTTTCAACATAGCCGTTATATAAAGCCCTGGCGGCTTTTACAGTTTCAGCATGAAGCTCCTCCATATTTTTAAAGGCGGTAAACACAGGCCGGGAAGACATACCGAGCTTTTCGCCGAGCTTTCTGGCGGTAAGGGCTGATATTCCATTTGTGCGGACAAGCTTCAAAGCGGTTTCTGTAATCTCTTCTTTTGTGAATTTATTTTTGGGCGGCATTTTATCATCCTATGTACAACATATGTTGTGTAACGTTAGTTTTATTATAATATACTTTTTGGGGTTTGTCAAGGGGTTCATAAAACTAATTAAATTTATTTTATTGCAATTAAATCTGAAATATGGTATACTATCTTCAATGATTTAAATAAGGATGTTGAGTGATTATGCTGGATATAAAATTTGTCAGGGAAAATCCTGACGCGGTTAAGGAAAATATCAGAAAAAAATTTCAGGACGGCAAGCTCGGTCTGGTAGACGAGGTCATAAACCTTGACAGGGAGCTTCGCGCCGCAAAAACCGAGGCTGACTCCCTTCGCGCCGAAAGGAACCGTGTTTCGAAAGAAATCGGCGGTCTTATGGCACAGGGTAAAAAGGAAGAAGCCGAAGAGGCAAAGAAAAAAGTAACGGAGTTTTCGGGTCGTCTTTCGGCTCTTGAAGCTTCAGAAACAGAGCTTGAGGAAAAGCTTCTTAAAAATATGATGGTCATACCCAATATTATTGACCCCGGCGTTCCGCTCGGAAAGGATGATTCCGAAAACGTCGAGGTTGAAATATTCGGGGAGCCTGAGATACCTGATTTTGACATACCGTACCACGGCGAAATAATGGAGTCGCTGAACGGCCTCGACCTTGACTCCGCGCGCAAGGTCGCCGGAAACGGTTTCTATTACCTTATGGGGGATGTCGCAAGGCTGCATTCAGCCGTAATTTCATACGCCAGGGACTTTATGATTGACCGGGGCTTTACCTACTGCATACCTCCGTTCATGATTCGCTCAGGCGTTGTTACCGGTGTGATGAGCTTTGCCGAAATGGACGCCATGATGTATAAAATCGAGGGGGAGGATTTATATCTTATAGGAACATCCGAGCATTCCATGATAGGAAAATATATCGATACTATTATTCCTGAGGAATCCCTGCCTCATACCTTAACCTCATATTCGCCGTGCTTCCGCAAGGAGAAGGGCGCCCACGGCATGGAGGAACGCGGGGTTTACCGCATCCACCAGTTTGAAAAGCAGGAAATGATTGTCGTCTGCAAGCCCGAGGACAGCACGGAGTGGTTCCACAAGCTATGGAAAAACACCGTTGATTTATTCCGAAGCATGGAAATACCCGTCCGCACAATCGAATGCTGTTCCGGCGATTTGGCTGACCTCAAGGTAATGTCTTATGACGTTGAGGCATGGTCGCCCCGCCAGAGAAAGTATTTCGAGGTCGGCAGCTGCTCGAACCTAGGCGACGCGCAGGCAAGGCGCCTTAAAATACGGGTAAGCGGCAGCGGCGGAAAATATTTCGCGCATACGCTGAATAACACCGTAGCCGCCCCTCCCCGTATGCTTATAGCGTTCCTTGAAAACCACCTTCAGGCTGACGGCACGGTTAAAATCCCCGAAGCCCTGCGTTCTTATATGGGCGGAGCGGAGGTTATCGGGTTAAAGAAATAATTACCCCGTTCTGCCGGACAAGGCATATACCGGCGTAAAAATTATACTGTATCCTGGTGAAGCTTCACCCTATAAACAGAATTTATTATTTAAGCATTGATTTTTATTGATTATTGTGATATAATATTATCCTGTAATTGTAAAGATGTATTCGGTGTTTAAATGGTTTGCGTCTTACTGCTTTGTAGGGCGCATTTTTATTGTGAATGCTAAGAACCTGTTCCCATAGGCGTAAACATATGTCATTTCGGTAGATTTTACCGAATA
>DBCY01000147.1 GCA_002293295.1 Ruminococcus sp. UBA946
AGAAATCTGACCACTGACCACTGACCACTGACCGCTTATGATTAGAAAGTTATTAGTTTTCTGCTTAAGTTGTTGACATTGAATTATAGTGTGGAGTGCAATACCTGTATAGTAGTTATAAAATAGTTATTAGTAGTTAGTAGGGGACGATGTCCACATCGTCCCGCTGGCTTCGCAACCCCTGATTCCTTACTCCTTACTGCTCATTCCTCTTTTGTAAGGAACGACGCCCTGCGCCGCAGCGTTGTGTTCCGTTTAAGATATAAATCTGGGAACTGGCGTCCGGAATCTGGAATCTTATTGTAAATATATCTCTTAAGCATATTTATTTAAAGCATAGCAGTGGTTTAATTTCACTGATTACTAACCACTATTTCCTAATATCTATTAGCTGGAGGCTATACTTATGTTTGATATAAAAAAGAAAAAAAGAATCGTGATAAAAGTGGGTACGTCCACCCTTACGCATAAAACGGGGCGGCTTAATATCAGGCGCGTTGAGAAACTGGTTAAGGTTCTTTCCGACCTGCATAATTCGGGAAGGGAGATCATCCTTGTTTCATCCGGAGCAATCGGGCTCGGTATGGCAAAACTCGGAATGATAGCCCGTCCTGTGGAGACCTCAATGAAACAAGCCTGCGCCGCCGTCGGCCAGTGCGAGCTTATGTATATGTACGACAAGCTTTTCGGGGAATACAGCATTACGGTGGCTCAAATACTCCTGACGCGTTATATTATTGACACCCCCCGTAAAAATAACGTAGAGAACACCTTTGAAAAGCTTATCGAGCGCAGGGTAATCCCCGTTGTGAATGAAAATGATACCGTCGCTATTGATGAGCTGGAACTTGAATTCGGCGAGAATGATTCACTTGCGGCTCATGTCGCGATACTTTCACAAGCCGATATACTGGTTATGCTTTCCGATATAAACGGATTTTACGACTCAAATCCGAAAACAAATCCCGGCGCGAAGCTGATTCCAATTGTTCCGGAAATAAACGACGAGGTGAGGAGCCTTGCCGGAGAAGCCGTATCGGGGCTTGGAACGGGCGGGATGATAACAAAAATCAATGCCGCCGAGCTTGCCGTAAAAGCGGGGATTGACATGGCTATTTTAAACGGCAGGAATCCCAATATCCTTTACGACCTTTTTGACGGAAAGGAAGCGGGTACGGTTTTTACGGCAAAAAAGTAAAAAAATTACCATTATATTAAATCGTGTATCAGAAAGGCAGGAATTAATATGTCATATATAGAAACACTGGGTAAAAACGCTAAGGGCTGCACAAAAGCCATAATGGTTGCTCCGTCGGGGGTTAAAAACGATGCCCTAGGTGAAATCGCAAAGCTTCTTATAAAAAGAACCGACGATATTCTTGCGGCAAATTCAGTTGATATGAAAGCCGCCCAGAAAAACGGATTATCGGCGGCTTTGCAGGATAGGCTCAAGCTTACCGCCGACCGTATTAAGGGAATTTCCGACAGCCTTTATGAGGTCATAATGCTTGACGACCCGGTAGGAACCGTTGAAAGCGGCTCCGCCCGCCCGAACGGGATGAGGGTGACGAAAATCCGCGTTCCCCTGGGAGTTATCGGGATTATCTACGAATCCCGCCCGAACGTTACCGTAGACGCGGCGGCTTTATGCCTTAAATCGGGCAACTGCGTTATTTTAAGGGGCGGCAAGGAGGCTTATAATTCCAATAAAATGTTCTGCGAAATCATGCGTGAAGCCATCCAAAAGGCAGGGCTTCCCGCAAATATAATCCAGTTTGTAGACGATACCACCAGAGAATCGGCAGCGGAGCTTATGAAATGCGATGAGTATGTCGACGTTCTTATCCCGAGGGGAAACGCCCCGCTCATCAACGCCGTCCGGAAAAACGCTTCTATGCCCGTTATTGAGACCGGCGTCGGCAACTGTCATGTTTTCGTGGATGAATCCGCCGATATAAACATGGCTGTCAGTATAGTATACAACTCCAAATGCAGGCGGGTTTCGGTATGCAACGCCTGCGAAACGCTGCTTGTACATGAAAAAATAGCGGAAACTGCTCTTCCCGCTATAAAAAACAAGCTTGATGAAAAAAAGGTTGAAATCAGGGGCTGTGAAAGGACAGCCTCCATTCTGGGCGAAAGCGTGAAACCTGCTACTGAGGATGATTATCACGCCGAATTCCTTGATTATATAATTGCGGTCAAGGTTGTTAAGGACATTGACGAAGCCATTGGACATATCGCGAAATATTCGTCGGGGCACTCGGAATGCATAGTAACAAATTCTCTGATAAGCTCCAACAGGTTCAAAAGCGAAGTGGATTCAGCCGCCGTTTATATCAATGTCTCAACGGCTTTCACCGACGGAGGAATGTTCGGTCTGGGTGCGGAAATAGGTATTTCAACCCAGAAAATGCACGCAAGGGGACCTATGGGGCTTAAGGAACTGACATCCGTAAAATTCCTTATCGAAGGCAGCGGCCAGGTTAGGGATTAGAAAATAGTTGCTGGCAGCCAGGGCGTGTTCGAAAATCATCAATATGCATATGAATAGTGATTTTTGCACCGCATTGCGTTAAAAAAACTTGAGAACCGCCGAGTTTTCCTGCGATTTTTTGCACTTGTCAACGCTGCGGCGCGCACAAAAATCACTTATTTCTATACACATTGCTAATTA
>DBCY01000173.1 GCA_002293295.1 Ruminococcus sp. UBA946
TACTCTTTTATATTTATAAAAAAGGAAGAGATAAAAATGGATACTATCGATAAAATATTGAGTTTAATTTCAATGAATTCAATAACAGTAAAAATACTTACAGAAACACTATCTTTACCGCGTAATTCAATATCTGAATGGAAAAAAGGGAAATGTAAACCCTCAACAAGTTCAATAATAAAGATTGCTCAATTTTTCAATGTTTCCGCCGATTATCTTTTAGGATTAAGCGATGAACTTGCCTTAAACGGTAATTTATCCGATAAAGAAAAATATATTCTGGAATTATTCAATATGCTTAATGAGACTGACAAAGGAATTATTATCGGCAGGCTTGAGGTTATGGCGGAGAATAAGAGGGGAGAGGAATGAGGGGTTAGGCATTAGGCGTGAGTTTATGAACTTTAATCCCTTACTCCTCACTCCTGAAACCTTTCTCCTGATGTTATGAATGTAAATATAATTTCAACAGGTAAGCTTAAAGAAAATTACTTAAGGCTTGCCTGCGGGGAATATACAAAACGCCTGCAAAGCTATTGCAGGCTTAAAATTATTGAGCTTCCCGAAAGCAGGCTTTCAGGCAGTCCGTCGGAAAAGGAAATCAAAGCGGCTCTTCTTAATGAAGCAAAGCTGATTATACCATTACTTTTGGGAAATGAATGCTATAATATTACTATGTGTATAGAAGGCGGGAGGCTTTCATCCAAGGGATTTGCCGAAAAAATAATGAAAATTGCAGTTGAGGGAAAAAGCACCCTTAACATTGTTATAGGAAGCTCCTACGGGCTTCATGAGGACGTCAAGAAAATATCGCATTTTAAGCTGTCAGTGTCGGAAATGACCTTCCCCCACCAGCTTTTCAGGGTGATGGTTTTAGAACAGGTTTACCGGGCGTTTCATATTATAAATAACGGAAAATATCATAAATGATGGAGATACCAGAATCCGGATGCCAGAAATCTGACCGCTATTCTATAATAATTCATCAAAGCCTTTAATAACCTTATCCGCTGTGTTTTTAAGCTCTTCGTAATCACGGGACGAATATTCGTCATAAACCCCCACTGTGTAAAAGCCTGCATTAACCGACGATTTAACGGCATGGACGGAATCCTCAAACACAATAATTTCATGCGGAGCAAACCCCAGTCTTTCCGAGCATTTTTCAAATATTTCGGGGCTTCGCTTATCACAGCCGACTTCATCCGACGTTATAATAAATTCAAGCTTATCATAAATATTGAAATTCTTCAGGGCTTTTTCGGCAAGCTGCTTTATATTTGACGTTGCAACGCACATTTTCACCCCGCTGTTATGATGTCTGACGATATATTCGTATACAAAAGGCTTCAGCTTAATTTCGTTAATGTAAATATCCGACGCTGTTACGATAAGCTCCTCAGCGACTTCATCCGCTGTCATGCCCAGCTTGCAGAAATCCGCAAGGTATTCGCAGGCGGAATAAAAATGCATTGTTTTCATGTTTTCGGATACCTTGCAGTCGTATTCAAAGCCATGCGCCTCTAAAAATCTTCTGTCGACCTCATGCCATATGCTCATGCTGTCAAAAAGTGTGCCGTCCATATCAAAAATAACTGCCTTATAACCGAACATAGTCATTATTTCCTTTTATTTTTTTCCTGTAATGCGGAGAATAACCCTTCCTCCTCACTCCTCAATCCTGAAATCCTATAAAAAGCAACACCGGAATCCCGCATACAGATATACGGAATTCCGGTGAAAAACTCAAAAAAGAATCGGATTATTCATCCTTCATCTTAGCGAAGCAGTCGCTGCAGTAAACAGGACGGTCTTCCCTGGGTCTGAAAGGAACTCTTGCCGTGCCGCCGCATGAAGCGCATGTAGCGTCAAACATTTCTCTTTCAGTTTTAGAGCTGTTCTTTCTTGCATCTCTACAGGATTTACATCTCTGGGGTTCGTTTACGAAACCCTTTTCAGCATAAAATTCCTGTTCGCCGGCAGTGAATATGAACTCGGAGCCACATTCCTTGCATACTAAAGTCTTGTCTTCAAACATTTTGCTTTCCCTCGCTTAAAAAATAAATATTGGACCTGAGGACGGACTTGCACCGACACCTTTGCCTTTGAAAGAACAACGCTCTGAACTTAAGCTACTTGGCCATATTGTGTTTGAATTTTTTAACTTCTATATATCAGAACCCCCGGCTTAATAAAGCCTTAAGCTTCCGCCGGGCTCTGTAAATAGCATTTCCCACTGCTTTTTCGGATATGCAAAGCCTTTTTGCAATATCGCTGTATGACAGGCTTTCAAGATACAGTCTGAAAATCTTCCATTCCAGCCCGGTCAGCAGCACCGATATTTCACGGTAAAGATTTTCAGTGAACTCCTTTTCAAGCCATATGCTTTCAGGAGAACCCTCGGACGGTTCCGGAGTTCCGTCTCTTCCGTTACCGGATGCGTCTGTTAAAGGAATCCCCGTTCCGGAACCAAGCTTAACAGCGGCTGACTTTATTCGGTTTGTAATACAGACATCGGCAAACGATGAAAATTTTGCCCCGATATCAGCATTATAATGACTTATCGCTTTTAGCAAAGCAAGAAGCCCTTCCTGGGATAAATCTTCTGAATCGGTATAATTGCCGGAAAACAAGCGCGCTTTTTTCCAGATTAATCCCAGATAGCGGCTGATAAGAACTGAAATGGCTTTGCCTTTACGCTTATCGTTATTATTCTCACGGATTACCGCAATAAGTTCGTCATCGCCGAGCTCATTCAGATTTGCAGAGTCGGAGCCGAATAAACTGTCCCTCCGAATCATTGACTTCCCACCAATCCAAACAGGTATCCTACTTTAAATATTCTATACCACGACTTAAACTTTGTCAAGTAATTTTGAAGATGTTGTTACAATTTCTGATATTTTTGTTAATACACACCTACTTTTCTAAACCTTTTATAGTGATATTGACACAGATTTCCTTTTTTGATATAATAAAAACGAAAGTTTTGTCTTTAGGATTTGTTTTTGGAGGTAATCAAATGGAAAACAAAATCGTTGTGGCAGTTAAAGGAATAATAAATTATAAAGGCAGGATTCTGATTATCAAACGTTCTGAAAACGACGGCATTGGAGCGGGGATATGGGAGTTCCCGGGAGGAAAAATCAAATTCGGCGAAACACTTGAAACAGCTTTAAGCCGCGAGGTTAAAGAAGAGACCGGTTTATCCGTTACAATAGAAAAGCTTCTATATGCCGGAACATTCAAAACGCATGAAAACCGGCAGACTGTTATTCTTTCTTATCGCTGTTCCGCCGGCAGCGACGGTGTTACTCTTTCCCGCGAACACCAAAGCTTTTTATGGGCGGACAGGGAACAGGCGGAAAAAATGCTTTCCAAACCTATAATTGACGACCTGAACCGCAGTTCGGTGTGGGAATGTATATTTTAATATACTTCATGATGTTGTATGTGTCGGTTAATTGTTGTTGTTTATAATTATATTCCAATTTAAAAATCCGCAAATAAGGTGTTGACATTTATTCAGTTGTCGTGTTATAATATATCATGCAAATCCAAATCTGATTATAAAAACAAAAGGAGTATCATATGAAAAAACTTATTTCTGGATTAATGTCATTAGTTATGGTTTTATCCGCATTATCTTTTACAGCCTTTTCGGATTTTACTGAAACATCCGGCGGGGTAAAATATGAAAAGGATGACGGAACCTTCCAGACCGGATGGCTGGAAGAAAACGGTGAAAAGTATTATTTTGACAAAGACGGCATTATGCTTACAGGGCTGCAGAAGGTTGACAGTACATATTATTATTTCTCCTCAAAGGGCGAAATGAAAACAGGCACAATTAAAACAAAAGGTTATATTTACAGATTCGACAGCAAAACGGGAAAGGTCAAAGCTAAAATCAACGGCTGGGTAACTTTGTCGGGTAAAAAGTATTACTGCGTTAAAAGTAAATACAGCACGGGGTTAACCGAAATCACCGAAAGCGGTAAAAAGAATACCTATTATTTTAATACTGACGGAACAATGGCAACAAGCAAAACTGTTGAGGCAGGCTTGAAATCATTGAAAATAAACTCATCGGGTATAGTATATGATGTGGTTGATAATTCTTCGGGGCTTAAAGATGAACTGAAGAAACTGGAAGCATCGAAAAAGAAAACCGAGGAATCAATAAAAAAATTTGAAGATATATATAATGATTCAAAAACGAAATCCGATAGGGTTAAAAAGACTTTAAATGAAAAAATTGAAATATTAAAGGTAACAAAAAGAGATTATTCTCATAACTCAACAAAAATGTATCTCGCCGAAAATGATGTAGAGTTTTACGAGGATTTGGTTGATGAATGGGATGAACTGTTAAAGGACTGCAGAAGTGATATATCTGAATGTCAAATAGAATTATCAAAAATCAACAGAAGAATAAAGGAAATAAATAAATTATTAGGCAATACAGAAGAATAATAAAGCTCCCTTATTAAAGTTCGTTTCGTATTATCATCAGAATTGAATTCCTGTCCGTTGTGTAAAGAATATTTAAAATCCCGTTCATCATACATTAATTTTGTATGGCTTAACGGGGTTATTCTTTTATTATATATTATTTTTATCCTGATTCAGGGTAAATATTAGTATTTATCCGCATAAATTGTATAATAATGGTGAATACCCTGTATAATTATGCTAGAGGAATGATAAAATTGTATGCAAAAATAAACAGTCTGGGGCTTATCGGGCTGAACGCCTTTTCCGTCGACGTTGAAATCGAGACAAGCAAGGGTACTCCGGCTTTTGATATAATCGGGCTTGCCGACACCGTAGTAAAGGAAAGCCGCGAAAGAATCCGCTCCGCGCTCCGCGCTTCAAGCATCGGGTTCCCGCTTTCAAAGGTAATTATAAACCTTGCCCCCGCCGATACAAAAAAATCGGGAAGCGTCCATGACCTGGCGATTTTCGTAGCTCTTCTGACCGTTGCCGGTATATGCGGCGGCGATATTTCCGGCTCCGCTTTTATAGGCGAGGTCTCCCTTAACGGTGATATCCGTCCCCTGAACGGTGTTCTGCCCATGGTTCTGCTTGCAAAGACGGAGGGGTATGAACAGGTTTTCGTCCCTGCCGAAAACGCGTATGAAGCAAGTGTTGTCGAGGGAATCAGGGTTTACGGCGTTTCAAACACAGCCGAGCTGATTGCGTATTTTTACGGTGAAAAGACAATAACGCCCGAGCCGCCTTATAAAGTGAAAGCCGCCGGATTCTTCGACGCCCTTGATTTCGCCGACGTGAAAGGACAGCAGAAGGCGAAGCGCGCGCTTGAATATGCCGCGGCAGGAGGTCATAATGTTTTAATGGTCGGCGCGCCGGGTTCCGGTAAATCAATGCTTGCCAAACGTATTAACGGGATTCTTCCGGCAATGACCTTTGAGGAGTCGATTGAAACAACAAAAATACATTCAATAAGCGGTCAGATTAACAAGAATTCCCCTCTCGTCACCGTCCGTCCCTTCCGTTCGCCTCACCATACCATTTCCACATCGGGTCTGGCGGGAGGGGGAAGCGTTCCTTCTCCGGGGGAAATTTCACTTGCCCATAACGGTCTGCTTTTTTTAGACGAGCTAGCCGAATTTGCGCGTCCGACGCTTGAGCTTCTGAGGCAGCCGCTTGAGGACAGGCAGGTTACGATTTCACGCGCGGCGGGTTCGTTTACATATCCCTGCTCCTTTATGCTGATAGGCGCGATGAATCCCTGCCCCTGCGGCTATTACGGGCATCCCACAAGAAAATGTATCTGCGGGCAGAAGGCTGTTTCGTCATACCTGTCAAAGATTTCCGGACCCATGCTTGACCGCTTTGACCTTCATGTCGAGGTTGCCCCCGTTGAGTTTGACGATTTGTCGTCCGGTAAAAAAGAAGAGGCTTCGGCGGTTATCCGGGAACGCGTTCAGGCGGCGAGGGAAATCCAGTATAAACGTTTTTCTGGTACCGGTATTTCCTGCAATGCGCGGATAACCCCCGATATTATTGCGGAAGTATGCCCTTTAACGGATTCCGCTAAGGATATACTTAAAAAGGTGTTTGAAAGTATGGGGCTTTCAGCCAGGGCTTATGACCGTATTTTAAAGGTATCCCGGACAATAGCCGACATGAACGGCTCGGAGCTTATTGAGAAACGCCATATAGCCGAGGCTGTGCAGTACAGGAGCCTCGACAGGAAATACTGGGGACAGAAATAAAATATCTATCATAGCAGACGGGGCGGGAAGGGTGTTTGTCCTTTGCACCCCGTATCCTACTATATTTAATATTCCAGAAAAACAGGTAAAAGTCACGGCATATGGTTTTTATAATATACAGAGAAACATTTTTTATTGTAATATTAGTATTACGAACATAAACCATCTTACAAACATATTATAATTTATACATTACCTGAAAGGGAGGACACATTATGTGCCGGAATAAATTATATTATGTTATAAGACCAGGCGATACACTTCACAGGATTGCACAGAATTTCGATACGACGACAGCCAGTATAATAGAGGAAAACCCCCGTATAAACCCGAATAACCTCACCGTAGGTACTACAATCGGTATTTGTCCGGGAGACAATTACGGTATGCAGGGTATAGTAAGCTCCGTGAATACCGGCGGAGGCTGGCGGGGACCGTCCGTATGCCTCAACAAAGTGTCGTACACGGTGCGGCAGGGAGATTCATTACATAGGATAGCACAGAATTTTGATACGACGGTGTCTGACATTCTTGCGTATAACCCCCGTATTAATCCGAATAATCTGAGCGTGGGTACTGTAATTGAGATTTGCCCGGGCGGAAGCTATAATCTGGGGAATATAATAGGTTCGGTAATTACCGGGAACGGCGGACGGAATAATAATACTTCTTCCTGCCGGAACAAACAGTTCTATACCGTAAGAACGGGCGATACGCTTTACAGGATAGCCCGGTATTTTGATACGACAGTTCCTGAAATACTGGCTGAAAATCCGCGTTTGAATCCGCGTAATCTGACCGCCGGAACAACTATCGGCATTTGTCCGGGGAACGGGTATAATAATCCGAATACGGGAGGTTCGTTAGTAGGCGGTGCGGTAACATGCCGGAACAGAATGTCCTATACGGTAAGACAGGGGGACACCCTCCACCGGATTGCTCAGTATTTCGGAACGACGGTTCCCGATATAATTGCTGTAAATCCGCGTTTGAACCCGCGTAATCTCTCTGTAGGAACGACTATAACCATTTGTCCCGGCGACGGCTATAATATTCAGAACCCCGGCAATGCTCCGGTTATATATGACAACAACCGCGCCGAGCTGACCGATGAAATGCGTCACGCATGGATGCAGCAGGCTTACTGGACCCGGCTTCTTCTTGTAAGCGTTGCGGGAAATCTGAACGACCAGGAAGAGGCGGCAAAACGCCTTATGCAAAGCCCTTACAATATAATGGATATTTTTGATAATTATTACAATAAGCTTGTAACCGTTGCAATCGAACGGCTTTTAACGGAATTCCTTGAAGCGGGCGCTGAATATATCGCTGCGGTTAATGACGGAAGAACTGCCGATGCCGAAAACATCAGGAGAAAATGGTATATAACGGCATCCCTGACGGCAAAGGCTTTTGCCGCTCTTAACCCGAACTACAGCGAACAGACGCTTCAGAATATGCTCAACCGGCTTATTGACCTTACCGCCGAGGAAATCAGACTGCGGATAGCAGGCGATTATACCGGGGAAATTGAAGCCTTCAACAGGGTTGAAAGGCAGGCTACCGAAATAGCCGATTACTTCACCGAAGGAATTGTGAGGCAGTTCCCTCAAAGATTCAGGTAATTTAACACAGTTAAAATATGTAATTTATGTAAATTATTGTAAAATACTAACAAAACCGTATTTCATTTTTATGAAATACGGTTATTTTTTAAAAATATTGCCAAAACCATTGACAAGGACAAGAGTATATGATATAATGATATACTGTATCGTAATGTAATTTTACGGGGTTTCCCGTATTTTATTATATTAGTATATCACAACTTTAAACAAATTGCAATAGGAAATTTTATTTTTTCTGTAGATTTTTGTCAGATATAAATGTTTTATCATCCGCACGCAGTACGTTATGGGAACAAACCTTTAAAAAATAAATATTTTTCTTGAATGGTGGACCTTTTCATTTAAGAAAGTCTTTTACAGCGATGCCAAAAAGGCTGGTTTATACAGCCGGCAAGTAAAGTTCATTAACTTCAGATTTGTCTCGGATTTGAAGTTAATGAGGTGGCGCTATCTGCGGACAGCGCCCGCTGCGCGCGCGCAGCGGAAATCCGTTTAACTTTTTAAACGAATCGTTTTAAAGTTAAACGACTATACAAAAGGAGGAACCCCCGTTTATGGTTAATGTGAAACCGGTGCAGCTGGGCAAAACAACCCGTATGAGTTTCGGTAAGATTAACGAAGCCCTTGAAATGCCGAACCTTATCGAAGTGCAGAAAAATTCCTACAAGTGGTTTATGGAGGAAGGGCTTAAGGATGTTTTCCGTGATGTTGCGGCAATTACCGATTACAACGGCAATTTAGTCCTTAATTTCGTTGATTACCGTATTGACCCGACCCCTAAGTATTCCGTGGCGGAATGCAAGGAAAGGGATGTCACCTATGCCGCCCCCCTGCGCGTTAAGGCTACCCTATGGAACAAGGAAACCGGCGATGTCAAGGAAAACGAAGTGTTTATGGGCGATTTCCCGCTTATGACCGAAAGCGGCACTTTCGTTATAAACGGAGCCGAACGCGTTATAGTTTCACAGTTGGTCCGTTCCCCCGGCGTTTATTATTCGTTTGAAAAGGACAAGACCGGCAAGGACTTGTTCAAAGCCACAGTGATTCCCAACAGGGGAGCCTGGCTTGAATATGAAATGGATTCAAACGATATAGTTTATGTAAGAATAGACAAAAACAGAAAAATCCCTCTGACTACCTTTATCCGTTCATTGGGTTTAGGTACAGACCCCGAAATAGAAGCCGTATTCGGCAATGACGAACGCATCAGCCAGACTGTCCTGCAGAAGGACCCCACGAAAAACACCGAGGAAGCCCTTCTTGAAGTTTATAAGAAGCTGCGTCCCGGGGAGCCGCCTACCGTTGACAATGCTGTATCCCACCTTAATTCGCTGTTCTTTGATTCGAAAAGGTATGATTTATCCCGGTTCGGACGTTATAAATACAATAAAAAGCTGGGACTCAGCTCGCGTCTTTCGGGTCACCGCTTGTCGCGTCCCGTCGCCAATCCGCTGACAGGGGAAATCCTTGCCGAAGCGGACGAGCTTATAACTTATGAAAAAGCTGCGGAAATTGAACAGGCAGGCGTTTTTGAGGTTTTCGTAACTGTCGAGCATAAGGAGCTTAATACCTCCGCCGCCGGCGAAACCGGAAGCCGTTCGGAACGTCACGAGGTTAAGATTATCGGCAACGGTATGGTTGACATCGCTCCGTACATCAGTTTTGACGCTTCCCGCTACGGCATAAACGAAAGGGTTTCGTTCAAGGTTCTTAAGGATATATTCGAATCGGCTTCCGACGACGCCGAAACCGAAGAAATGATTAAGGCAAGAGCCGACGAGCTTGTTCCGAAGCATATAACCCTTGATGATATATATGCGACGGTTTCCTATTTTATTAACCTTTGCGAGGGAATCGGTTCGGTTGACGATATTGACCACCTTGGCAACCGGCGGATTCGCAGCGTAGGGGAGCTTTTGCAGAACCAGTTCAGAATCGGGTTTTCGCGCATGGAGCGCGTAATCCGCGAAAGAATGAATATACAGGCTCAGGACATGGATGTCATTACTCCGCAGGTTCTGATTAATATACGTCCTATTACCGCCGCGATTAAGGAATTTTTCGGTTCGTCCCCGCTTTCGCAGTTCATGGACCAGACCAATCCGCTTTCCGAGCTTACCCATAAAAGACGTCTTTCCGCTCTCGGTCCCGGCGGTCTTTCCCGTGACAGGGCAGGGTTTGAGGTACGTGACGTTCATTATTCGCACTACGGACGCATGTGTCCGATTGAGACGCCGGAGGGACCTAATATCGGGCTTATTTCTTACCTTGCCGCCTTTGCCCGCATAAACAAATACGGATTTATCGAAGCGCCTTACCTTAAGGTTGACAAGGAAACCGGTATCGTTACAAATGAAATTGTTTATATGACAGCCGACGTCGAGGATAACTTCACCGTTGCCCAGGCAAACGAACCGCTTGACGAAATGGGCAGGTTTGCGCGTCCGATTGTAAAAAGCCGTTACCTTGACCAGATTCTCGAATGCGAGAGGGAACGCGTCGACTATATGGACGTATCCCCGAAAATGGTTGTTTCTATAGCCACGGCTATGATTCCCTTCCTTGAAAATGACGACGCAAACCGCGCGCTCATGGGTTCCAATATGCAAAAGCAGGCGGTTCCGCTCCTTAAAACGGAATCTCCGATTGTCGGAACCGGTATGGAATATAAAGCCGCAGTAGACTCCGGCGTATGCGTTATTTCCGATTATGACGGCGTTGTCGACAAGGTTTCCGCCGATGAAATTGTAATAAAGGAAGGCACGGGAGCTGTTCATCCCTATAAGCTTACTAAATTCAAGCGTTCAAACCAGGGCACCTGTATAAATCAGCGTCCAATCGTCGAAAAGGGCGAAAGGGTAAGTGTCGGTCAGGTGCTTGCCGACGGTCCCGCAACCCATAACGGTGAGATTTCAATCGGCAAGAACGCGCTCATAGGCTTTATGACCTGGGAAGGTTATAATTATGAGGACGCCGTTCTTCTTAACGAACGCGTCGTGCGGGACGATGTCTATACGTCAATTCATATCGAGGAATATGAAATTGAATCAAGGGACACTAAGCTCGGTCCCGAAGAAATCACCCGCGATATTCCCAACGTCGGCGACGACGCCTTAAAGGACCTTGACGACCGCGGCATTATCCGCATCGGCGCCGAAGTCCGTTCGGGAGATATTCTCGTGGGAAAGGTCACTCCTAAAGGCGAAACCGAGCTTACCGCAGAGGAAAGGCTCCTTCGTGCGATTTTCGGTGAAAAGGCAAGGGAAGTCCGTGATAATTCCCTTAAGGTTCCTCACGGCGAGGCTGGGGTTATTGTCGACGTAAAAATATTCACAAGGGAAAACTGCGACGAGCTTTCCCCCGGAGTTAATATGCTCGTCCGCTGTTATATCGCACAGAAACGAAAGATTTCGGTGGGCGATAAGATGGCGGGACGCCACGGAAACAAGGGCGTTGTTTCCCGAATCCTCAAATCGGAGGATATGCCCTTCCTGCCGGACGGCACTCCTCTTGATATTGTCCTTAATCCTCTCGGCGTTCCGTCCCGTATGAACATCGGTCAGGTTCTTGAGGTTCATCTGGGAATGGCTGCGAAAAAGCTTGACTGGAAAATCATGACGCCCGTCTTTGACGGCGCTCACGAAACCGACATACGCGAATGCTTTAAGGAAGCCGAGCTGAGTGAGGACGGCAAAACCATACTTTATGACGGACGTACGGGAGAAGCCTTTGACAACCCCGTTACCGTGGGATATATGTATTACCTGAAGCTCCACCACCTTGTCGACGATAAAATCCATGCCCGTTCGGTAGGCCCGTATTCGCTTGTAACGCAGCAGCCGCTCGGAGGCAAGGCGCAGTTCGGCGGTCAGCGTTTCGGCGAAATGGAGGTATGGGCTCTTGAAGCATACGGAGCGGCTTATACTTTACAGGAAATCCTGACTGTAAAATCGGACGACACCGTAGGGCGCGTCAAGACTTACGAATCAATTGTCAAGGGTCAGAACGTGCCCAAACCGGGAATCCCCGAGTCGTTCAAGGTTCTCATTAAGGAACTTCAGTCCCTGGGTCTTGACGTCAGGGTTCTTGACGTGAACGAACAGGAAATTGACCTCAAGCAGTCGTTTGACGACGACGACGATATTATTCCCCAGCCTGTTTCCGACGCGGAGGATATGGATGAAATCCTTCTTGAGGATGAACTTGACGCCAGTTTCACTACGGAGGATATTGACGACTCCGACGACTTTGACGACGACTTTGAGGATTCTGATGATGATTCCGATGATGATTTGGCTTTTGATGATATAGAAGAATAATTTTATAACTGCCGGAGTGTGTTCACACAGCACTTGCTCATAAAAAAAGGAGTGTTTATATATTGGAATTCAATACGTTTGAATCTATTAAAATCGGTCTGGCGTCACCCGAACAGATTGAAGGCTGGTCACATGGCATCGTGGAACGGCCCGAAACAATAAACTACAGAACCCAGAAGCCCGAGCGGGACGGTCTGTTCTGCGAAAGGATTTTCGGACCTGCCAAGGACTGGGAATGCCACTGCGGCAAGTATAAGAAAATACGTTTCAAGGGAAAGGTATGCGACCGTTGCGGCGTTGAGGTAACAAGGGCAAAGGTACGCCGCGAAAGGATGGGGCATATTGAGCTTGCGGCTCCTGTTTCCCATATCTGGTATTTTAAGGGTACTCCTTCAAGGATAGGTCAGGTTATTGAGGTTTCTCAGAAGAGACTTGAGGAGGTTCTGTATTTCACTAAATATATCGTCGTTGACCCCGGCGATACCGAGCTGACTAAAAAACAGCTCCTTTCCGAAAAAGAATATTCCGATATGCGCGAAAAATACGAGGATGCCTTTGACGCCGAAATGGGCGCCGAGGCTGTCAAGGAGCTTCTTGACGAATACAGCCCCGACAGATACGACCAGCATATAATGAAACACCTTTCAGATTTTTCAAGGATTACAGGGTTGTCCGAGGAGGATATCAAGAATATCCTTAATAAGAGGCTGTATATTATAATTGATAATGCGGGATGTGAAAACTGGAATATCGGAGATGTCGTCACACGTACCGTATACAGGGAAGAAATTCTGATTTATAACAGGAAAAACCAGGAAAAGAAGCTTCCTGAAATCAAGGTTGTTACCGGTTCCTATTATATCGAACAGCTTTTTGACGATAGAATAGACGAAGCTAATAAAGATGGTTCATTAAGTGAACTGGCGGATAAGTCGAAATGGGTTAATTGTCTTGTCTTCACCGCCGACGAGCTTAAAGCGGAGCTTGCCGAGCTTCCGCCGGGACAGAAAAAAATAAAGCTTTTAAAGCGTCTCGAGATTATTGAGGCTTTCAGGCTTTCAGGAAACAAACCCTCATGGATGATTATGGATATAGTTCCCGTCATTCCTCCCGATATCCGGCCTATGGTTATGCTTGACGGAGGCCGTTATGCCACCTCCGACCTGAATGACTTATACAGACGTGTTATTAACCGGAATAACCGGCTTAAAAAAATGCTGGAGCTTGAAGCTCCCGATATAATTATCCGCAATGAGAAGCGCATGCTTCAGGAAGCCGTTGACGCACTTATTGACAACGGACGGCACGGACGGCCTGTAACAGGTCCGAATAACCGCGCGCTTAAATCGCTTTCGGATATGCTCAAGGGAAAGCAGGGGCGTTTCCGTCAGAATCTTTTGGGAAAACGAGTGGACTATTCGGGGCGTTCGGTTATCGTTGTCGGACCCGAGCTGAAAATGTACCAGTGCGGTCTGCCGAAGGAAATGGCGCTGGAGCTTTTCAAGCCCTTTGTAATGAAAAGGCTTGTTGACACCAAGATTGTAAACAATATAAAATCAGCCCGCAAGATGGTTGACAGAGCCCGAAACGAGGTCTGGGACGCGCTCGAAAACGTAATTAAGGACCACCCCGTGCTTCTTAACCGCGCGCCGACGCTTCACCGTCTGGGTATTCAGGCGTTTGAACCGATTCTGGTCGAAGGACGCGCGCTTAAGCTCCACCCGCTTGTATGCACCGCTTACAACGCCGATTTTGACGGCGACCAGATGGCAGTTCACCTTCCGCTTTCAGCCGAAGCGCAGGCTGAGGCAAGATTCCTTATGCTTGCCGCAAATAACCTTTTGAAGCCGTCCGACGGACGCCCCGTTGCCGTTCCGTCTCAGGATATGCTCCTCGGCTCATATTACCTTACCATGAAAAAAGAAGGCGAAAAGGGCGAGGGCAAGGTTTTCCGCGATATAAACGAGGCTCTCATGGCTTATCACCACGGCGACATTTCGATTCATGCCGCCGTAAGGGTTCGTATTTCCAAGGAAATCGGGGACAAAACAATCTCAAAAATTATCGACTGTACGGTAGGTCGCTTGATTTTCAATGAAAATATCCCGCAGAACCTCGGTTATGTAGACAGGACAAACTCCGACAAACAGTTTGACCTTGAGATTGATTTCCTTGTAAAAAGGGCTCAGCTCTCCGAAATTATTGAAAGGTGCATCCGTATTCACGGAACAGCCACCACCTCCGAGGTTCTCGATAAGGTTAAAGCCCTGGGCTTTAAATTTTCAACCAAAGCCGCCATAACAGTTGCCGTCTGCGACGCTGTCATTCCTCCCCAAAAGGAAGAAATTATAACGGCAGCCGACGAAAAAATCGAACAAATCAACAAACAGTACAAGCGCGGCTTTATATCAGCCCTTGAAAAGTCAAAGAGGTTCATTGAGGTCTGGAACAAGGCTACCGATGATGTTACCGCGGCTTTAAAGGATAACCTCGACCAGTACAACCCGATTTTTGTAATGGCTGACTCCGGCGCCAGGGGAAGTATCAACCAAATCAGACAGCTTGCGGGAATGCGCGGCCTTATTGCCAATACCTCGGGTTCTACCATCGAAATGCCCATCCGCGCCAATTACCGCGAAGGGCTTAACATTCTCGAATATTTCATTTCATCCCGAGGCGCAAGAAAAGGTCTTGCCGATACTGCCATCCGTACCGCTGACTCAGGGTATCTTACAAGGCGTCTGGTTGATGTTTCGCAGGATGTAATTATCCGCGAGGAGGACTGCGGCACCGACGTCGGCATAGAAATCTATACCATCAGAAACGGCAATGAAATGATTGAGCCTTTAAGAGAACGTCTTGTAGGGCGTTATCTCATTGAAGACCTTCGCGACCCCGTTACGGGCGACCTGATAATGAGCAGGAACAAGCTTATGAATGACCACGACGCTAAAAAGGTCGTTGACAGCGGAGTCGAAAAAATAAAAATACGTTCCGTCCTCAACTGCAAAGCTAAGTACGGGGTATGCGCAAAATGCTACGGCGCCAACCTTGCCAACGGCAACCTGGTGGCTGTCGGCGAAGCCGTCGGCGTTATTGCGGCGCAGTCTATCGGCGAACCGGGTACCCAGCTTACAATGCGTACCTTCCAGACGGGAGGAATAGTATCGGCTGAAGATATAACGCAGGGTCTCCCTCGCGTTGAAGAGCTTTTTGAAAGCCGCCGTCCCAAGAACGCCGCTATTATATCAAAAGCGGCAGGGCTTGTGCGTATGGAGGAAATCAAGAAAACCCGGAACGTCATTGTCACGAACGGGGAAACAGGCGAAGAGGAATTTTACCCCGTTGCGTACGGCATTAAAATCAAGGTTAAAGAGGGCGACACCGTTACCGCAGGGCAGTCCCTTACCGAGGGTTCGATTAATCCCGGGGATATTCTTGCCATTAACGGTCAGCAGGCTGTCCAGAATTATATAATCACCGAGGTTCAGAAGGTTTACCGCTTGCAGGGTGTTGATATTAACGACAAGCATATTGAGGTTATCGTCCGCCAGATGCTCCGCAAGGTCAAGATTGACGACGAGGGTTCGAGCTATCTGCTTCCCGGGTCGCTTATTGACAAAAAAGAAATTGAATATATAAACATTGATTTAAGCAAACGTATCGAAAACGGCGAGGAAGACCTTTCGCTCGTTACCGTTATTCCGGTTATTCAGGGTATTACAAAGGCTTCGTCGAATTCCGACTCATTCCTTTCGGCGGCTTCCTTCCAGGAGACCACCAAGGCTCTCACCGACGCCGCCATCAGAGGAAAAAGCGACAAGCTTCTGGGGCTTAAGGAAAATGTTATTATCGGCAAGCTTGTTCCCGCCGGCACCGGTATGGATGTCTACAACAACATTGAAGTCGTTAAGAATGAAAGCTCGTCTGTCGAGCATATGCTTCCTGTGACGTTATAAGATATTATTAAGGGACGGTGTTTCCGATTGCCCGAAATACGGATTTTACGTATTTTTGCGGCATTGGAAGCGCCGTTTTTGTTTCGCATGGCTGTATTTGTCATAATACTAGTATAATTATTTTAAATCGGTTGATTTTATATAATTGTTGTGGTAAAATTAATAAGTAATATAAATTTCAGTATTATCCATAAAAGAAAGTTGGTGACTTGACCATACTATGTTTTATCTTATTCTAATATCCGATTAAAACTATAAAAAATCAAGCATTCTGCGCAGTTTTTACTCAAATTTTTTCAATATTTAATTGGAGATTAGTATTAATAATTATAAAGATTTGTGAATGGTTATAGATATGAATGAAAATATTGTATATAAAAACACACAAGCATCTTCCGTACATTTTATAAACGGACAAGGCTGCCTTATTCCCGAATTTCCAAGTCAAAAGGAGAAAGAGGATAGCCACCTTTCTCTTAATGCTAAAAAAACATCTCAATCTGTGCAAAATGATATTCTGCCGCCTGAGTTTATGAATAAAATCATCTGCGGTGACGCTCTTGATGTTATGCGGAACATTCCTGACAATTCGATTGAACTGGTTGTAACTTCGCCGCCGTATAACTTAAAAAATTCCACAGGAAACGGAATGAAGGACGGACGCGGGGGAAAATGGAAGAACGCCGGACTGGTGAACGGTTATGCTGATTATGATGATAATATGCCGCACAAACTTTATACCGCCTGGCAGCGCAGCTGCTTAACGGAAATGTACCGTATTATTCCCGATAACGGAGCAATCTTCTATAACCACAAATGGCGCGTTCAAAACGGTCTGCTGCAAGATAGACAGGATATAGTCGGGGGATTCCCCGTAAGGCAGATTATCATATGGAAAAGAAGCGGCGGTATTAATTTCAATGCCGGTTACTTTTTGCCTACATATGAAGTAATTTACCTTATTGCAAAGCCTAAATTTAAATTAGCTCCAAAGGCTAATGCATATGGTGATGTTTGGGAATTTTCGCAGGAAATGAAAAACGAACATCCCGCTCCTTTCCCTGTTTCGCTAATTGATAGAATTATATCATCGACTTGTGCATATACTGTGCTTGACCCATTTATGGGTTCGGGAACAACCGCTATTGCAGCGCTTAACAATAAGCGTGTTTATACCGGTATTGAGTTGTCGCAGACATACTGTGAAATGGCAAAAAAAAGAATTTCTGAATTTAAAGAGGGGTTTTTATATGATGAATAAAACGAATAAAACACAATTCATGATTGCTGACACCCCTTGGAGAAACTCATATTGGTTTGCCAGAATGCTGTTAAATGGTGATAAATACGGCAGTGTAGGGAGAAAAAAGGAAAGACAGCTGCTTGAGCTGGTCGTCCGTCTCGAAGCTATTTTAGCGCAGAAGGCTCTAGTGAAACAGGAAAAATTAAGCATTTGTAAAAATGCTCTTTTAAAAGCATTCGCGGAATTATTTATTCCTTCTGCTAGTGATTATTTACCAGCCTTGCTTTTGGCAGAAGATATTGCTTCAGAGTTCAATTCTGTTGAAGATATAGTTGTTTTTATTGTTTCAGTTAAGTATATCGTTGCTCCGATGAATGCGGCAATAGCGGCTGTTCCTTCAAATGATACTGAGTTTTGCCATGAAACGGCAACTAGTATTCTTGATACCCTAGGTGAAGCTGGCGTTGGCAAGGTTATCAGCACATGGGATAATTTAGGTGAAAAAGGCTGCCTTGATGTTGAAAGAAGTCTTGTTGTATCTGAATTTACAAAACTTCGCAATATATTAAAATCCACATCTGCAACTCATAATGATAACGAAGAAAATATAGTTTTAACCGCTTTCGTTCAAGAATTTGAACGCAGATTAGGACAAAAACGCAAAGGTCGTGCGGGAAAAAGCTTAGAGGATGTATCTACATTTATTTTTAATTATTATAATTTTACCTCGCACCCTAAGCCCGACCACTTTCAAACTGATATTGAGGTCGATAAATGGTTTAAATGCAAGGATGGCTGGTTAATCGGAATAAGCTGTAAGCGAACATTGCGTGAACGCTGGAAGCAAGTTTCAAGCGCTGACAATCATGCCCTTTCACGTTATAAAATAAAAGAAATATGGCATTTAACCACGTTCGATAAGGATTTAAGTGATGAAAAAATCACAATGCTCGGACAGCAGCGTCAGATTTTTTATTTAGATGATGAGACTGAAAAGTTTAAATCGGCGTCTTCCCATATAGGCATGAAAGATTATGTACGCCCTCTTACACATTTAATTTCAGATATCCGACGGGAACAGCGGGGTTAAGTCATAAAAAATTTATATATTTGAACGGAGAATTATTATGACTGTAAGGGTCGGTATGGTATCGCTGGGCTGCGCTAAAAACCAGGTTGACGCCGAGAGGATGCTTTATAAAATAAAAAAGGCGGGGTACGAACTTACAGAGGACGCCGCCCTTGCCGATATTGCAATTATCAACACCTGCGGGTTTATCGAAAGCGCAAAGCAGGAGGCTATAGAAACAATACTGGAGTTCTGTATCCTAAAAGGAGAGGGCAGGATAAAAAAGGTGGTTATTACCGGCTGCCTTGCCGAGCGTTACCGCGACGAGGTAAAAAAGCTGATTCCCGAAGCCGACGCCGTTGTCGGAATAGGTTGCAATGACGATATTGTTTCCGTTATCGAAAATATTTTGAAGAATGAGGAAGAAATCCGATTTGACGGGAATGATAAGCTGAACCTTACAGGCGGACGGGTTCAGACGACCCTGCCCTTTTATTCATACCTTAAAATTGCCGACGGCTGTGACAACTGCTGCACATACTGCGCTATACCTATGATAAGGGGAAGGTTCAGAAGCGTTCCGTTGGAAACGCTTTTAGATGAAGCACAAAAACTTGCCGGCAACGGCGTTAAGGAGCTTAATATCATCGCTCAGGATTCAACGCGTTACGGAGAGGATTTATACGGAAAGTATATGCTTCCTGAATTATTACATAAACTGTGCCGGATTGAGGGTCTTAAATGGCTCAGGGTTCTTTACTGCTACCCCGAACACATTACGGACGAACTGCTCGGCGTTATGGCGCAGGAAGAAAAGATTGTCAAGTACATGGACCTGCCTTTGCAGCACTGCGACGAGGAAATACTGAAAAAAATGAACCGCAGGGGGAACCCCGAATCCTTGAGGCTTCTTATTAGCAAAATAAGGGAGCGGATACCCGGAATAACCCTGCGCACCACATTTATTACCGGGTTTCCGGGCGAAACCGAGGAGCAGTTCAGCCGTCTGGCGGAATTTGCCGCAGAAACGGAATTTGACAGGCTGGGGTGTTTCGCATTCTCCGCGGAGGAGGGAACTCCCGCCGCTTTAATGGACGGGCAGCTTGACGAAGTTCTAAAGCAGCGGCGAGCGGATATAATAATGGAACAGCAGCTTATAATTGCGGACAGGAAAAACCGTTCTCTTGCCGGCAGCGTAATCGAGGTCGCGACGGAAGGCTTTGACCGTTACGGTGAATGCTATTTCGGGAGAAGCGCCGCCGACGCTCCCGATATTGACGGCAAGGTTTTCTTTACAAGTCCCGGGAAAAAGCTTTATTCCGGGGATTTCGTGAAGGTTCGGATAAATGATGTCCTGGATTATGACCTTTTAGGCGAAAGAATAGATTAGAGGAGAATATCATGAATTTGCCCAACAAACTTACCCTGTTAAGGGTTTTTATGGTGCCGTTCTTTATGTTTTTTATGCTGACGTATATTGTCCCGTACAGCCCTGTAATTGCACTTGTAATCTTTGCCGCCGCATCCGTGACTGATGCCGTTGACGGGCATATTGCAAGGAGCCGTAATCTTATTACGACTTTCGGAAAGTTCCTTGACCCGCTTGCCGATAAGGTTTTAGTGACGGCGGCTCTGGTATGCATGTGCGCGCGGGGGATTGTAGGGGCAGTACCCCTTATGATTATTATTACAAGGGAATTTATGGTTTCGGGACTTCGGCTTGTCACCGCGAACGAGGGCGTTGTAGTAGCCGCTGGGGTATGGGGGAAGCTTAAAACGGCTGTGACGATGATTGCCGTTATTGTCATACTTCTTGGCATGTGCTTTAATTTTTCCGGAAAAGCCGCCGGTATTGCCGGTTTTGTCTATCAGTCGTTAATATGGCTTTCAACCGCCCTTACCGTTATTTCCGGTCTTGTTTACCTGAAGGGATACTGGAAATATATCGATTCAGGCAAGTAAGACGGGTCGATTATTTGATTTAAAGCCGGCAACCGTATAATTTGTATTGCGATTGCCGGATATTATAAAAAATCTGCGGTTTTCACTAACCACCCGGTTTTTCTTCCGACTATATAAGTGAAGCCGGTCGCGAACGGCTTTTCTGGAGGAAACTTATGGGATATGAGGATATTATCAGACAATTTGACAACCGGGAATTTCTTGAAAAATTGTACGGTTTTGCATACAAGCGCTGCAATGACAGCCATTCAGCGGAAGATTTGTGCTCGGAAATTATCGTAAAAGTATTGTCGTCTGCCCGCCGCAGTCCGCAAATTGAGCATATGCATGCTTATATTTGGGCGGCGGCACACAGGATTTACGCGGATTTTTGCGAGAAGCGCCATAAAAACGGCGAATTATTAACCGATGAATTTACAGAAAACACAATGAACATACAAACAAATCCTATTGATGAATTTTTAGAAATCGAAGAAGATAAACGCCGGCTGCAGAATGTATTCCGCCATATCGCTTTTCTATCAAAAATTTATCGGGAGGTCATGGTTATGTATTACATTGATGAATTGAAAATCGCTGAAATCGCTGAAAAGCTGAATATTTCTGAAACGGCTGTCAAACAAAGACTGTTCTCCGCCCGAAACCAAATTAAAGAGGAGGTAGAAACCATGCAATCAAACGTTACTTTAAAACCTATTGATATTATATTTATCGGAGCTGGAAACCCCGTCGGTAATGACCCGAGAAGCAAAGCAGAGCGTATGTTGTCAAAAAACCTTGTTTACCTTTGCCGTAATCAGGCTCTGACCGCCGGTGAAATGTCGGAAAAACTGAATGTTCCCCTCCCATACGTTGAAGAAGAAATAGAAATACAATTAAAGGGCGAGAACGGGAATTACGGACTTTTGCGGAAAACCGGCAAGAATCAATATATTTCAAACGCGTTAATACTGGATATTCCGGAGTTTGAAGCCGGCACAAAAGCATACTCCAGGCACTTGAAGGAGTTTTGTGTCGGCTTAAATGAAATTTTATCCGCCGATTATGAAAAATTCATGAATTTTCCGTTTTTGAGCGAGCAAAAAGACCTCCGTTTTATTTTATGGACGCTGATTTCAAAAACGGTCTGGAATCTGAACAGCGCTGTTTGCGAATTGCTTAAGCAGAAATACTTTGCGGATATTGAACCGTTAGAGCGTGATTTTTCAACGTATGGTTTTGCTGTTAAAGATGGCGAAAAGCTTGATGTTAAATTCTATGGCTGTGACGGCACTAAGGATATTGCAAAGGGATTTGATGTTTACGGATATTCGAGCATCTTTGCATCAAACATATACGGGGAAAGGCTTGACAAGCATTTCGCATGCGGACATAATCTTCTCAGCGATGCCAGTATAATAATGACAATCCGCTCTATAGGCGGGCTGTCAGTTGAAATCCTGACGGAAGATGAAAAAGAAATTGCCGCTAAAACCATTGAATGCGGCTATCTCCGAAAAGACGGCAATATGCTGTACCCTAAAATCGTTATTTTCGCCGAAGAAAAGGCAAGGGATTTTTACGGGTTATTGTCAGGCTTTGATAAAACCATCAGCATACTGGCTGAAAAAATAGCCGCCGAATTGAGCGGGCTTATTAAACGATATGTCCCCGCGCATTTGATGAATGAATACACTATGTTCAGCATAGCTTCATACTCACATCTTTTGCATGATGCCATTGAAGCCTGTATCACGGAGGATTTGCTGACCGTTCCCGAAAACCGCCTGTGCGGCGAAGGGGTTATTATGATTTTAAAATAAAACCGGCATGTTATGACTCCCCCTTGCCGTTCATTTTAAAGAAATGAAAAATCCAGCCACTCCGCAAGATTAATAATACCGATATTCTTTTTCTGCGCCAACCGGACGGTCTGACCTGTTCCGGAGGCGTTTTTTTTATTGTCATAATAGCATAGCAGTAAATCAGCATATTCAATCAGCCTTTCGTTCCTCAGTTTCATACAACCCTTGAAATAAAGCTCGGAAATATATTCGACGCTGTCCGACATATCCATAATCATGAAAAAGGAACTCCTGTCATAATCATTCCATTTCCTTGTCAATTCCTTTTCCCTGCAGGGGAGGACAAGATGAAGCTTAATTCGGGGGTATTCCGTTTTCAGAAACAAAACCTCCTGTTCGCACATCATATCGAAACCGTATGCTCCTCCGGCATAAAAATCCGTATACCCCTGCTCTATCAGCTCTGAAACAGTATCCCTCAGCCGGTATCTCAGTTCGTATGTGTTTTCTATTCTGCGGTGTCCCGTAAAACTCACTGATTTCATGATATTTTCTCCTTTATGTATTGTTACTTAGTAAAATTACGTATAATACAATATATATTGTAATATCCGTAATAACAAAAGTCAATAATATTTGATAAAATTATTATTGAAAGAAAGTGATAAAATGAATATGAAATATAAAGAGCTTTATAAAGTTCTTGGCTTAAAAATCAGCTATTACAGGAAATTAAGGGGTTTAACTCAACAGCAGCTGTCAGATAAACTTGATATTGAGACTTCTTCTTTAGGCGCCGTTGAATCGCCGAATATTAACAGAACAATTTCTTTGGATACATTATTTAAAATTGCTGAAATATTGGAAATACCTGCTTATAAATTTTTAAAAGATGACGATTGACAGTGAATACTGATATTTATTTTTTGCCAACAGGACGGTCTGCTTATAGTTATTAGAAAATAGTAGTTAGCAGTTAGTTATCCGCATTATAATCAAGAATTATTACTCCGCAAGATTTATAATACTTATATTCTTTTTCTGCGCCAAACGGACGGTCTGACCTGTTCCGGAGGCGTTTTTTTTATTGTTATAATAGCATAGCAGTAAATCAG
>DBCY01000183.1 GCA_002293295.1 Ruminococcus sp. UBA946
GTTAATTATTAATTGTTAATTAATATTATATCACCCCGGAAGGTTTTTTGCAACACGGCAATAATCGTTTAATCAGTTAATATAATTTATTATAAAGGAATTTTTTCATCTGCCGGCGGAAAATTCCGTAAAGGACGGTCATATAAATGGCTAAAAGAAGCATTAAGGTTGCTGTGACGTATTCTGTGACGCTAATAATAACCCTTGCCGTTTTCGGCGGTCTGGGATATTATTTTACCAATATGATTTTAAACGGCGGCTTAGGTAAAAAAGTTGAGGAAGCTCCCGAAACAACCCCGCCGCCGTCCTACAACGAATATAAGCCGCAGGCTTCCGACAGGCAGACAATGCTTTTAATCGCAGACCTGGAAAACCGCTTGACCGGCAGCTGCTTTATACTTTTAAGGCATATTCCTGAAGAAAGGCAGATTATTATGCTGACTATTCCGAGCGATACCTTTGCAAGCGCAAACGGTTCGGAAAACAGCATTTATGAATTTTACAGAACCCAGGGCGTCCTGACTGCCGTTGAAGCCGTTGAAAACGCTTTGGATATTAAAATTGACAAATATCTGAAACTGAATAAAACAAGCTTTGTTACGCTTGCCGATATTTTCCACGGCGTCGAGTATAACGTTCCCTATAATCTGGTATATGAAAACCCGGACGGCGAGGATATAATATTCAAAGAGGGACCCGTATATTTAAATTCGGAAAATTTAGTTAAAGTTTTCAGCTTTCCGTTATTCAGCTCCGGCGAGGAATACCGCGCTAAAACTATAACCATCATTGCCTCCGATTTGATTAATAAAAATGTCGCATCCGGGTTTTCCGATAATATAGACGATTATTTTTCAATTGTAATTAATTCCGAAATTGAAACAGATATCACTTCCTATGATTATGACGAATATTCCGAAGCGATAAAGTATACCGCGTCAAATCCCGACAGCATAGTAAAATATGTTTTTGTATCCGGCGGCTATGACGATTACGGAAGGTTTGTCCTGGATGAAAATTTTATCAGGTCCCTTACAGAATGGTAAAAGCAAGTTAATTTCCGTGGAAATAAGCGGCGTTTCATGGCAATAACGTCCGTTTTATACGAACATTTTACGCGACGGTAATTTTATTCCCTGATTAAACCTCTTAAGAAATTTTCTCATAGTATAATAATTTTGTAATTTTTTATCATATGCATATTTAATGCCGCAATACAAATAATACCCTTGAAAGTAATTTATTATTCTGGTGATAATAATTTCTTTCAGGGGTTTGTATTTTTACTGAAAGCACGTATCAGTATATGTTTTCAGTAATACTTTTCTAATCGGGCGAAAGGAATGTATGTTAAATGATGAATAAAATTTCATTGGCACTGCTCATTATCGGCGGCCTTAACTGGGGTCTTGTCGGCATTTTCGGATTCGACTTTGTCGCATGGCTCTTCGGCGGAACCGGTGCGATTCTCAGCAGAATTGTTTACGTTATAGTTGCCCTTGCGGCAATCTGGTGTATTTCACTTCTGTTCAGGAACGAACGTCTTGTTGAACACAGGGCGTAACGGTCATCAAGGAAAACGGTTTAAAATGCTTTTTAACCGTATTCTTTGCTTTTTCGGCAAAGATGATTAAAATCAATATTTTTAAGTTGATTTTATTACGGTAATAAACGGTGCCGGTTTAAATGTTTATTTAAAGAACGGTTCGCCGATTCTGAATATAAACGCCGGACAAATGCTTGAAATGCGGGCTGACTTTACTATGCCGGAGGCTTTTTTATATAGCAGGTTAAGTTTAAAACACTAAACGTGTTTTAAACAAGCACGCAGTGCTTTACAGCGAAGCCGTAACCTACTATACAGGAAGTTTTCCGCTGTTATACAGCGGAATGGGAGCAACGCTCCCGTTGAAAATCCTTTAGGGTTTTCAACTTAACGCAATATACAAGAGTATTCGGTTTCTTATACTTTACCCGCTCTTAAACCGTATGACCGCACAACTGAAATTCCGCATAAAAAAGCCGGGTAATTATTTACCCGGCTGATTTTTATTTCTTTGCTAAATTATAAACTCACAGGATATATACATTTCATCGTCTTCATCTGTATTATTAAACCAAAATGGTTTTATAAACCGGTATTCCCCTTTTGATAATTCGCCGTACAAATGAGTCCAGTATGCTTCAATGGTTCTTTTCCCCCCGCTTTCAAGGCTAACTTCCTCAGCCGTCCAGGTTCTGTCTATTCCGGGTTCGGGCGGTATTAACTCAATTTCATGCCATTCGCCGCCGGTTTTCTTTTCTATGGTGAACCAAGAACCCCATATTAATTTTTCGGTATGATAATTGGAAAGATTAATTTCAATATGACTGGGTGAAACTGATTTTTCTGTAAATGATATTAAATCTGTTTTTGAAATATTCAACAAGCTTTTTTCACCAGCTTTTGTACCGCCGCAGCCGGAAATTAATAAAATCACAAAAATTAATATACTGCTAAACAAAAGATTTATTTTCATTGAGGCAACACCTTCATTTATATGTCATGCGTGATTACACCGAAACAAATTCCGGGGTATGGGCTTTCCCCTTGCAGAAGCTGTCGATATAGCGGTCTATGGATTTCTCTACTATTTCAACAGCCTTTTCACGCCCCTGCTTTTCGTCGATGACTGTCTTCTTGTTTTCAAGGTTTTTGTATACCGAAAAGAAGTGTGACATCTCGTCAAAAATATGCGGGGGAAGCTCCGACATTTCCTTATAATGGTTGTATGTAGGGTCGTCAAACGGAATCGCTATTATTTTATCGTCGCGCTTGCCGTTATCCTCCATTGAAATAACGCCAATCGGGTAGCATCTCACCAGAGCCAGCGGGAAAATAGATTCCGAGCATAGTACAAGCACGTCAAGGGGGTCGCCGTCCTCGGCGTAGGTCCTGGGGATAAAGCCGTAGTTTGCGGGGTAGTGGGTTGAAGTATACAAAACCCTGTCGAGTAATAAAAGCCCGGTCGTCTTGTCAAGCTCATACTTCATCTTACTGCCTTTTTCTATTTCAATTACGGAGAAAAAATCCTCGCTTGTTATCCTGTGGGGTGAAATATCATGCCATATGTTCATATTGCTGCTTCCTTTCCTGTTTGTATACATCAAGTATACTATAATTTTATGAAAAAGTCCACAGTAATTTTTGTATTTCCATTAATTAATAGCATTTATTTACATTAGAACATGGGTGAGCTATAGGGAATTATAAGAATCACTTATGCAATTTTTAGTAAATAGTTTGTTTAATTAAACTCATAAAAATGGTTGACATATGTCAAAAAATGCATTATACTGTTAATTACAAGGGTATACCTTTAACGGTTAGGCGGTCAAACATCCCCTCAATTGGGGGTGATATTTATGACGTGGATGGAATTTCTGACTCTGGCTTTAGTTATCTGCAACATAGTTCAGATAATACAGAACACGTATAAAAGGAAATAACCGCCCAACACTCTAAAGTAAGCGGTTATTTCATTAAAATCGCAAACGAGGGGTGACCGTCTAAACTGGTATACCCTTGCTATATATTATTATACATCCGCCTGTTCAATATGTCAAGTAGTTTTCAGAAAATAGTTATTAGCAGTTAGTTTTGGTCAAACTCGTAAAAATCGTTGACAAATGGCAATAAATATAGTATTATGTTAAATGAAGAGCATATCGAATAAAACGGCAGACGGTTTTTGCCCGCTCCCTTTTTAAAAGGGGGTGATGTTTATTATGGGTTTATTTTTAAGCTTCATAACCGCATTAGTGAATGTAATAAGACTAATTCGTGAGATAAACATACATAAAAGCGCAAAAAAATAACCGTCCACCCTTGCATAGTTGACGGTTATTTTTAACCACAATTAAGGGAGCAGCCGTCTGTCGGTATGCTCTTCTTT
>DBCY01000074.1 GCA_002293295.1 Ruminococcus sp. UBA946
TAGAGGGATTCAATTGTTAATTGGTTCTAGGATGGTTGTTGAATAGAAGCCGATGAATAATTAGTATTAACTTAAATCAGAATTACCCCCGTATACAGTGTTGTTTCACAGACATACGGGGGTTAAAATTATTCTTCAATAAGCACAATATATCCGCTGAACAGTATATAAGACAGATTATCCAAACGGTCTTCCATGCCGTTTTTATAATATATTTCTCCTGTAGCTTTTATAAAAGCTTCCTCGTCAAAGCTGTCATCAGTATACCGGATACAGATAATCCCATGATTTTCTTTTAATACCTTGTCAAGAATACTGCCGTATTCATCAATATTTGCTGCCGCCATGTTAATTGAATAATAATATTCGTAATCAGTGTCATCACTGTAGTATCTGTCAACTCTGGAATCAAGGTCAAATAGGTAATCCTGGGAATACCCGGTTTTTTCAGCTGTTTGAGAATCGGAGTTGTAAAGGAAATATGGTATACCCGTCGTTTCGCCGTTATTTGTGGCATCCACGTAATACCAGCTTCCGTCAATTTCAACCGCGTTCCACGCATGGGGAAGATTGCCGTTTAAATATCCTGTTATTACCTTGCATTCAACCCCGCTCATTGCGCAAAGCAGACTGTATGCATAAGCGTATGACTGGCAGACGCCCACATTGTTGACAATTATCCCGTATGCGTTAAATGAATCCTCATATGTGGAATCCGAAGTTTTTTCATACCCGTTGACCTCGGCGTCCTCAAGGGCGTCATAATCATATGAGCAGTTTTCTTCAAGGTAATTATAGATAGCGTTCCTTTTTTCCTCGTCTGACATATTGTCCGTTATAATTTCACTGATTATACTTTCGGCCTTTAATTTTAATTCCGATTGCTTTTGTGCGATTTCATCATCGCTGTAAACATATTCAACCATAAGGGATACATTCTCATAATCAAGGGCAAAGGCATAAATCCCGATTATATAGGGGTTCTGGCAATACACTTTATAAATTGTATCTTCAAGTGTAAAAGGATTAAGCAGTTCGGGAAATGCGTTCAATGGTATTTCAGTGGAACCGCTTATAAAATTAAGGGCAAACCATTCCTCCGCCGCTGAATCGGCAATTATAACATCGGCGGTTGCGGGAACCGGCACAATCTTTTTGTCTCCGTCTTCAACATGCTTTTGGGTGTTATCCATTTGCTGGTTTATAATAGGCTCGTCTTTATCAATATCCGCGCCTTCCGCCTCAACAATGGTTTCAACCGAATTGTCAGGAATTTTTTCGATATTGCTTTCGGGGTCCGATGCCCCCGCGGGACTGTAATCCCCGATTCTTTCGGGATAAACAGGATTTGGTTCGTTCGGGTCAACGGCTATTCTTACAGTATAAGTAAGCAGCGTGCCTTCAACATTATATTTATATTCGGGAATATCTTTATCTGACCATGTTTCTTCAGGCATAAGGGTATATATTATATTTCGTTTCGTTATGCTTCCGTCTGTATTTTCGATATCTGCCTGCAATGGAAGCTCTGAAACCAAAAGGGGTTTAGTCCATAAAAGACTGTGGTATTCATCGGTCATATGAAAAGGAAGCTTTACATCGGAGGTAGTAATCGGAGCGCTGAGCCCGCTTTCTTTTCCGTCTACCATAGCTGTTATGTAATATTCACCCCATACTCCGATATTCTGGTTAAAAACCTCACCGCTTTCATAGTTACTGTAGTCACCGGTAAATAGGTTTTCACTAACGGTATTCATCATAGATACCGCACCGATACCATATGCAGTTTCAGCTCCCGCAGCGGCTGTATTAGCACTCATATCTTCACCCGATCGCTGATAAATCCTGTACTCATCCGCTCCTTCAACGGGGTCCCATGTTATGCCGAACAAACCGTCGTTTATAACTCTTTTAACATTTTTCGGAGCCTGTACCTCATGTTTTACGGTAAAGGGCACGACAATTGGTTTTTCAAGTTTCTCCGGCGTTTCGTCAGACGGGTCAAGCCATAAGGCTATGTAATACATCGGGGCGTTACCCCATGTCCCTATTCCCCTTTTATAATCATCATCCTCACTTTGATTAGTTAGGATTCCGTATGTGGGAGTAAAGGTAATTTTGTGCGGACTATCCATATCGTTGTTTTCTTCTCTGTTAAAGCACATGATACGGCTTTCGGGAAGGCAATTGGGGTCGGTGTGAAAAGTTACCATTGTTGACCTGATATCATTGAAATTATCCACAACATCCCCGAAAGTAATCGCAAATTCTATTTCAATGGCTTCATCCGCCGCAATATTATAAAGCGGCATTGTTATGTTTGAATTTTGTTCTGACCTGTTGTAGCGCATTTTTATATCTTCTATAGATATTGTTTCTCCGTAGTTTAAAAATACATGTGAATCAGAGGTATCCTCTATACCAGACGAGTTTTGAGTGATAGAATTCCGGCCTTCAATTGATGAACTTCCGGCGGTTTCATCATCCGGCGTATTCCGGCAGCCGCTTATTCCGGCTGTAAACACTGCCGCTAAAAAAAACGATAATATTCTTCTCAGGCTTCTTTTCATTTTAAACTCCATTTCCTCCGCCATATGGCGGTATTGTTTATTATTAACTGTTTACCGCTTCTGACAGGCAAACACTTTTTAAATTCCGTCACCGTCCTTATGTATTTTGGGGTTATACGAACTTTATAATAACACTCTGTAACTTAATAAAAGGTTGCAGATTAATTA
>DBCY01000038.1:0-10629 GCA_002293295.1 Ruminococcus sp. UBA946
CTTTAAAATATTATAATATACAGTTTAATATAATTTAATATGAGTAATCTTTAAGTATGAAATTGAGGTAAAATATGACTGATAATCTTTTGGATGATTTGAGAAGCCTTGACGTTGATGTTGAAAATACCATGATTCGTTTTATGAATAATGAGGCTATGTATAAAAAATTTCTTCTTAAATTCCCTAAGGATAACAAAATCATTGAATTAGGGGAGATTATAAGGAAAAAAGATTACGGCGAAGCGGAAACGGTTGCTCATATGCTTAAGGGCGTAACGGGTAATTTAGGGCTGATTCCGCTTTTCGCGAGGTTTACCATCATGGTTATCGACCTCCGTAATAAAAAATATGACAACATCGAAACGTTATACAGCGAAATTGCCGAGTATTATGAAAAACTGTGCGAAACCCTTAAGGAATATGAATAACCGGTATATTCCTTTTATTAATGGTTACAGTAAATAAATATATGTTCTGTTTAATAATTTGGCAGGGGGGATGTTAAATGCAAAAAAGAGAAGCTTTGCTTGTCGCCGACGGCAGCAGTCAGACCCGTTCATTTATTTCGGAGCTTTTTATTGATAAGTATGAAATTCTCGAAGCTAAAAACGGTTTTGAAGCTTTGGATATCCTCAAAAAGAATTATAAAGATATAGTAATAGCCGTTCTTGATATTGTTATGCCGGAATGCGACGGTTTTATTGTGGCAAAGAAGATGTCCGAGGACCCGGATTTATTCAGAATCCCCGTGATTTACACTACGGCGGCAAACTGTATCGAATATGAAAATTACGGTTATGAGCTGGGGAATTCCGATGTCATATTGAAGTCCATGTTTATACCCCATGTAGTTAAGAAGCATATTGAGAATATAATAGAGCTTTACCGGTATAAGAACAACCTGGAAGAAATTGTGCGGGACCAGTCAAGGGTTTTAACTCTTCAGACCAATAAAATCCGGGAGATGAATGATTTTGTAATTGAAGCCTTAAGCACCGTGGTTGAATTCAGAAATCTCGAATCGGGAGAGCATATAAGGCGTATCAAAACATTTACAAACATTCTCCTGAATAATTTAGCCGGAGGAAGCAATTATTATGATTTGGACATATACCAGATTAATAATATAACAAGCGCATCGGCTATGCACGACATCGGTAAAATTGCAATACCCGATTCTATTCTCCTAAAACCCGGCAGACTTACGGAAGACGAATTTGAAGTCATTAAGACCCATACTACCAAGGGCTGCGAAATACTGACAAATCTCACATTAATTGACGACCCCGAATTTAATAACCTTTGCTATACAATATGCCGGTATCATCATGAAAGATGGGACGGCAGGGGGTATCCCGACAAACTAAAAGGGGATGAAATTCCTATCAGCGCCCAGGTAGTTTCAATTGCGGACGTTTATGACGCCCTGGTATCGGAGCGCGTGTATAAAAAGCCCATAAAGCATGAGGATGCTATAAAAATGATTACTGCGGGTGAATGCGGAAGCTTTTCGCCGGCATTGCTTGATAATCTGATCAGTGTCGAAGAACAGTTTAAAGAGTATACCATACAGAGCGGCGCCTATAAACCCGTTAATTCATAAACATAAAAAGAGAGCAGCTTAAGGTAACCCTTGAAGCTGCTTTTTTATTATGGATTATTAATCATTTTATACCGTATTTTATAAGAGCTTTTTTCGTCTTTTCGCTTACGCTGTCCGGGTCGGTATAATACATTTCAAGAGGAGTGCGGGGATAAAAGATTATTATATCAATGGTATATGTATTGTCCTTCCGGCTTGAGAGATATATATTATCGCAGAATTTATTAACGGCTTCTTTATTTGCCGATTTAAGAACAGAATATATTTTTTTATCGGTAATAAGCTGCTTATATGCTTTATCATAATCGGATTTTGAGGAGAACTGGACAGTAGCTATAAATTTATTGTTTTCTGATGCCTGCAGCAATGATTTTTTAAGAGCTTTTACCGTATCGGATAATTTTTCCGCCCTGTTTTCATTCAATTTATAATACGCCATGGAATCATCGGATGCGGACGGTATATCAAAACTAACGTCCGTCTGTTTATGTGAGTTTTTCATTGTATTATCGCTTACCATAAAATAATTGTAACGGATATTATCCGTGAATACCGATATTATATCGTCATATGTAACGTCAATATTATACCATTTATTATTGTAATACAGCTTATTCCACATATGGTCGGCATTTCCTTCCGTTATATCTGCGCCGATTACCGGAACCGATTCGATACCTAATTTTCCGCATAAAAATGAAAATGTTTTTGCATACCCGTCGCATTTTGCTGCTCCGTTCACCAGAACGCCGTAAGGATTATCCGCGTCTTCGGCATTAATATCATATGAACAGTTTTGAGCTATATAATCGTGCAGATACTTTATTTTTCCGTATGTATCTAATCCGTCCGGGATACTTTGTATTATTTTACCGGCGTTTTCATTGATTTTATTGATTTTATTACTATATTCTGTTTTTGAACTTCTGTAATTAATGTATACTACGGTGCTGTTCATATACATTTCAGCATTCAGAGCTGATAAGTTGAACATCAGCGGGTCATAATAATATAAAAGGTCGGCTATTAAACTCAGGTCGCTGCCTGATACCCGGTAATTAATTACAGTATCCGACCGGAAATCTGCGGCTGCGTTATAAATATGTTCAAACAGCTTTTTCTGACTGCTTGTCAGTGAATTGCAGTAATAAGGATATATATCCGTTTCTTCGGCATATATTTTAAAAGTAAAATTATCGGACAGCGGCGTATTAAAACCCGGATATACGCCTAAAAAACCGAACGCTAATATAAAACTAAATATAATTTGTATTATTCTCCTGGACTTTCTGTTTTTATTATTCATAATCAGTGATGCCGCCTTTCACACATTTGATATATTATTTATTTTATCATATTTAATTTATTTTTGCAACCGGATTATTATGCCGTTCCAGTATCCTGTCATATAAAATCATATAAAATCTTATAAAATTAAGTTGCAATTTTTATTAATATATGTTAATATTATATAAGAGTAAATTTATTTTAACACTGACATGATTCCCCGATTAAAATCGAAAGGAAGATTTCGGATGAATATATTATTCTTTTTACACCCTAAAAATGACGTAGCCTTTATTTACAACCACAATTCCGTTCAGCAGGGACTTGAAAAAATGTGCAAGTTCGGTTATACGGCACTCCCCGTTATTAACAAGGCAGGAATTTATATAGGGACTGTCAGCGAGGGTGATTTTCTGCGGCATATGCTTGAAAATAATTCCTGTACCGCCGAAGCTTATAAAAAACATAAAATTTCCGGCATTATACGTCCCGGATGGAATCCTGCGGTCAGGGTTTCCGTTACGATGGATGAGCTTCTCCTTCAGGTAATGGAACAGAATTTCCTTCCTGTGGTTGACGACAGAGGTTGTTTTATGGGGATTATAACACGTAAGGATGTAATTAAGTATTTTTATGAACTCAACCAGAAGCAGAATAATATAACGTCTCATATTGCGGTATAATAAAGGAGTGAGCTTTTTATAATGAAAATATAAAAAGCTCACTCCTGATATTTTTAACTCAATACCCCGTTCCGGCAGTCGGATACTACAAAGCCGTCGTTAATGCGTATTACCCTGGCTGCCTGATTTGCGATTTTATCGTCATGCGTTATTATTATAACCGTTTTGCCCTGCCCGTTCAAATCATACAGAATCCTCATTACCTCGGCGCCGCATTTGCTGTCGAGGTTCCCTGTCGGTTCGTCTGCCAGTATTATCGGCGGTGAGGCGGCGATTGCCCTTGCAATAGCAACTCTTTGCTGCTGTCCTCCGGACATCTGAGCCGGTTTATGTTCGGTTCTGTTTTTCAGGGATACCTTTTCAAGAGCGTGGTTGGTCAGCTCCCTGCGTATATTTTTCGGGATGCCGCGGTATAAAAGAGGAAGCTCGACATTTTCCCTTGCGGTGAGGCTCGGTATTAAATTAAAGCTCTGGAATATAAACCCTATCTCTTTATTACGGATATTGGATAGTTTGTTATCGTTTAATGCGCTTATATCCGATCCGTTAAGATAGTATTTGCCGCCGGACTGTATGTCAAGGCATCCGAGCATATTCATCAGCGTTGATTTTCCCGAGCCTGACGAGCCGGCAATTGCTATAAATTCACCTTTATTAATTGTCAATGAAACATTCGACAGCGCGTTAATGCGGTTTTCACCCTCACCGTAGTATTTTGATATGTTTTTCAGCTCAATCAGCGGCATAACCGAGGCTCTCCTTAATATGTTTATTCTCTTGATTTTTATAGTAATATTATATACCGATGTATGGCTTATAAACATGGAAATTATTTATTATTTTAATACTAACCTATAGTAAAAATAATTTACCATAGGTCAGCAGGCTTCATTAAGCTTTATATCTTTAAATATGCAAGGTTTTTTAAGAATTTGTATTTTAAAGCAAAAGAACGTAATTAATATTTACATACCACTTGACAACGGGAATTTATAATGATATAATTTTAACATAATTATGATTTATATTTGGATTTATTAATTGAAGGGATGGTTAATTATTATGGCGAATATTCTTGAAGTAAAAGAGCTGTCAAAAAAATATCCCAAAAAGGAAGTTTACGCGGTTGATTCAATATCTTTTGATATCGGAGAAGGTGAAATCTTTGCTCTGATCGGTCCTAACGGCGCGGGAAAAACAACAACAATCCGTATGATTTCAACCCTGATTAAAGCAAGCGGCGGTGATGCTCTCGTCTGCGGGAACAGTATCGTTAATGACGCGGATAAGGTAAGAAAATGCATTACTTATCTTCCGGACGAAGCCGGAGCCTATAAAACAATGTCAGGAATAAAATACCTTGAATTTATGGCTGGGCTTTTTGCAAAGGATTATGATGAGTCGCAGGTATTCGTCGAAAGGGCAAAATCCATATGCGGTCTGGAAGAACGGCTTAACGAAAAAATCGGCAGCTATTCAAGGGGTATGATTCGTAAGCTTCTGCTCGCGCGAGCCGTAATGAACGCCCCCAAGCTTGCCATTATGGACGAGGCAACTTCCGGTCTTGACGTGATTAACGCGCTGGAAATACGGAAAATGATAAAAAATCTTGCCAAGGAACAGAATATGGCGTTTCTGCTTTCATCGCACAATATGCTTGAAATTGAATATGTGTCCGACAGGGTGGGAATAATTACAAGCGGAAAACTGATAACGGTAGGCAGGATTGACGAATTAAAAGAAAGGTATAGCGCCCAGAACCTCGAAGAAGTTTTTGAAACGGTTGTCAGGGAGAATAATATAAAGTCGGAAGAATAAAACAGTAACATAATTACGGACGGAGGACTTGTAAATGAATTTTTATACTGGTAAAAATAAATTAAACCGCATTTTATCGGTTTTTATCGCCTGCATAATGGTATTAGCGGTTTTTACGTCGTCACCGATAACTGTATCCGCTGAAAACAGCTCGATATTTACGTACATCACAAACGGCGGGCGTTATGATATTGATATGGTGTACAATATTTTGAACGAATGGGACGGTCACCAGAGCGTTGAAGTAAAAATAACCAATCTCGGGGATAACCCGATTGTAAACTGGGCTTTTCAGTACGACGCAGGCGGAGAGATAGACGGGATTTGGAACGCCGTTATATTTGATAATAATAAAACGGAGTATATCATCAAAAACGCAGGGTATAACTATGAAATCGCACCCAATGCAAGCGTGACTTTCGGGTATACCTTAAAAGGCAGGAACCTTCCCGGTTATCCGCCCGTTGATTTCGGTTTTGCGGCGGAAAGAACGGAAATAACTTCCGGATATGAAGCTAAGTTAAATGTTGAAAGCGGATGGGCAGACGGCTTTAACGGAAAATTAACCGTGAAAAACACATCGGATGAACCGCTTGAAGCATGGCAGCTCTCTTTTAACGCGAATTTTATAATAAACGACCTTTGGAACGGGCAAATCCTTGAAAGCGAAAACGGTTCATATACTGTGGCAAGCCGGCAGTGGTCAAATCCGATTATGCCGGGGGCATCCCTTGAAATAGGTCTGACCGCGGGGGTTGAAAAGGGTATTGTTCCCGAAATATTAAATGTTTCGGCTTCGGTTGTTAAAATAAATAAGCTGGAGCGTGAAGCCGAAAACAAAGAGGAAATCATCCTTGACAACTCGGACGAGGGTCTCGGTGAGCTTTATATCAAGGATATTTCAAGCATGGATGAGCTAGAAAATCTAGGAGATGAATACAGTACACAGTATTATGTCCGCAACCAGTTGTTGCTTACGGCTTATGACGGTGTGCCGTTTGAGGAGATTGAAAAGCTTGCGGAGGGCTTAAATACTGAAATCGTAGGGTATATCGAAATCACAAACGATTATCAGCTTGAATTCAATGATGATGTAAGCTATGAATATATTCTTGGGCGTATTGAAAACCTGAAAAACAATCCGCTTGTTGAATACGCAAGTATTAATGTTGCTTATCGAACATCATTAGCTGTTGACCCCGCTCTGGTTGAAAACCCGCTTGATAAGTTGAAATCCAAGGAATCAACGGCTTATAACTGGAATTTGTACGACGCGAATATTATTCCGGCTTGGAATGAAATTGTTAAATATTCGGGAGAACAGGATATAAATCTTAATGTTAAGATGGGGCTTATGGAGAATAACCTAAAGAGTGATTCAAACAGCAGTGTAAGCTTCCAAAAGATATGGAATCCGAAAAAAACGATTGCTGAGTATGACATAAATAATCCTATGACTAGAATATTTACCGGTAATTTAGAAAGCCATGGTATTCATGTGGAAGGGATAATGGCGGGCAGTTATAGCGAGGTTACAGACATTAGCGGTAAAAAAGGCGAAACATCGGGGGTATTCCCCGGGAACAAACTTTACGGTTTCGGTTTGGAGGGCGGCGGACAGACACATTCCACAGTCCTGAAAAATAAGCTTGGGCTTGCTTTGCTAATCGGAAATAACGTTAAGGTTATTAATATCAGTATGGGAAGAACAAATGAAACAACCAGTTCAACCATAATACAGGGTGCTGAAATCCTTGAACATTTCTTAAACAAATTAGTCGGCAAGGGTTATGACTTTTTGATTGTATCGGCAGCAAATAATTTTGCCGATGGAGAAGCCTTATACGGAAGCTTTTACAATAATATTGACGAAGGTTCCGAAGCGGGTAAAAGGATTATTGTTGTTGGTAATACTTCGCAAATTAGCGATAAAACAAATTTAAGAACTTTTGCCGGCTGTTACGGCGATAGAATTGATATTTTAGCGCCGGGAGTTAATATTTACAGCACGGTTCAGGGCGGTTTATACGCTCCGGCTACGGGTACCTCAATGGCGGCTCCCCTTGTTTCGGGAACAGCCGGAATGATGCTGGCGGTTAATCCCAAACTAAGCGGCGAGCAGGTTAAAACATTAATAAAACAATCAGTTCAAAAAGAACCGATTTATGATATTTTTGAAAATGATTATTACATGATTGACGCATTAAAAGCTGTAAAGGCGGCGAAAGAAGCTGACGAAAACAAAGAGGAAATTATTCTTGACAACTCGGGGGAGGGTCTCGGCGAACTTTATATCAAGGATATTTCAAGCATGGATGAGCTTGAGAACCTGCGTAACCCGGATGATAATTATCATGAAGATTATTATGTCCGCAACCAGTTATTGCTTACGGCTTATGACGGTGTGCCGCTTGAAGAAGTAGAAAGGCTTGCGGAGGACTTGAATGCTGAAATTGTGGGGTATATCGAAATAACAAACGATTACCAGTTTGAATTCAATGATGATGTAAGCTATGAGTATATTCTTGAGCAGATTGAAAAGCTTAATAATAATCCGCTTGTTGAATACGCAAGCATTAATATTGCTTACAGAATCGGACCGGATGCTGACCCGATAGAAAATCCGTTAAATAAACTAAGAACTAAGGAATCAACGGCTTATAACTGGAATTTATACGACGCGAATATTATTCCGGCTTGGGATGAAATTATTAAATATTCGGAAAATCAGAATATAAATCTTGATGTTAAGATGGGTCTGATTGAAAATAACCTAAAATTAAATGAAAACAATAATATAAACTTTCAGAAAATATGGAATCCGAAAAAAACGATTGCTGAGTATGATGTTGAAAGAGACCTTGGTTATGGCGGCAATATTGAAAGCCACGGACTTCATGTCGCGGGAATAATGTCGGGCAGTTACAGCGAGGTTACAGACATTAACGGTAAAAAAGGCGAAACATCGGGGGTATTCCCCGGTAATAAGCTTTATGGTTATGCTTTGGAAGGCAGCGGGCTGTCACATTCCACGATATTAAAGGATAAACACGCACTTGCTTTGCTAATCGGAAATAACGTTAAGGTTATTAATATCAGTATGGGTAAAATATTAGGAACACCTAACCCGACCATAGAGCAAGGCGGGGAAATCCTTGAGCATTTCCTGAACAAATTAGTCGGTAAGGGTTATGACTTTTTGATTGTATCAGCGGCAAATAATATAGCAAATGAAGAAGCCTTATACGGAAGCTTTTACAATAATATCGACGAAGGTTCCGAAGCGGGTAAAAGGATTATTGTTGTAGGAAATACTAATCAGGATACGGGAAGCGGCAAGCAATTATTTGGCTGTTACGGTGAAAGAATTGATATTTTAGCGCCGGGAGTTAATATTTACAGCACGGTTCAGGGCGGTTTATACGCTCCGGCTACGGGTACCTCAATGGCGGCTCCCCTTGTTTCGGGAACAGCCGGAATGATGCTGGCGGTTAATCCCAAGTTAAGCGGCGAGCAGGTTAAAAGCATTATTATAAAATCAACACATGGTAATCCTGTTTCTGATATTCTTGCAAGCACAGCAGACAAAAAAATTGAACATCACATGATTGACGCATTAAAAGCTGTAAAGGCGGCGAACGGCGAGGACGGAGACGGCGGCGGCACGGTAACGGGGAATTTAATCCTTTCAGGCTTAATCAAAGTGATTTCAAACAACAAACCCCTTACCCTGCCCGATAATAATAAAGTCGAGTTTTACACCGTTGACAGAACCGAAACCGGAAAGGTAAAACTCGGAAGCCTTGTATGCGACACCGAGGTGACAAAATCCGACGGCGTTAATGAAAACCAGTATTCTGTTGTGCTGAAAACCGCCGATTTCCCGAATAAGGAATGTATTATCTCGCTTAACCTGTTAAAGGGCGAAAAAGAAGTACGGTATTACAGTAAGCCGGTTGATTTCTCAAAGGCAGATAAGGCGTTATTGAAAAATTTATCCTTAACAACCGGTCAGGTGGTAAACTCGGCTACATATGAATATATAACAAGCGCGGAGCTGAAAGTTACCGTTGAGTCCGGCGAAAACGAACCCTACATACTTACAAGCGACGAAAACGGCAGCTTTATTTTCGACCTTGAGGACGGCGTTTATACTGTTACACTCACTAAAGAAGGCTACGAGGACAAAACGCTTCAAATAGAAGTAAAGGACGGCATAGCCTATGATGAGGAAGGAAATGTTCTTGATGAAATACTGATGACTCCTACCGAAAAATCAAAGCCTATGATTTTTGAGATTGAGGTTACCGACAGCAGTAATGCCATATATATATACAGCGCTAATTTACCGCATGTCTTAAATATTGATTTTGGCGACGGAAATTCAGTCAGTAACCACACAAGCCGGACATTAACCCATAAATACGATGATGTTGGAACATATCAGATAAAGATTTCGGGGCAGACAGCAAATTTATCTTTCCCTACTTCAAACAGCCACAAATTAACAAAGGTTTTGCAATGGGGTGATTTAGGGTTAATAGTTATCGATAATTTGTTTTCAAGATGCAGTGATTTAAGCTATCTTCCAGAAGAATTTGAATATTTTGAAAATGTGGTTTCGGCTCAAAGTGCGTTTTATGGCTGTAAACGGTTGAACTGGGATGTTCTTTCGGAAGATTGTATGAAAAATCTTATCAGACTTGAAAAAGCCGCACATATGTTCAGCGATTGTGGTTTTACTTACATACCTGAATATTTTACACAAAATAATAAAGAACTGATAGACATAGGAAGTATGTTTTCATACTGCCCTGTTGAATATGTAGGTGATTATGCTTTTGCTGATTTAACTAAATTAACAAATGTGAATACTTTATGGGATAATGATAATTTAATATGGGTTGGAGATTATGTTTTCAAGAACTGTATAAGTCTAAGAAGTGCTAACTATTTATTTATAGGACGTTATAATTTAGAAACTGTAGGTAAAGGACTTTTTGAAGGATGTGAAAAATTAGAAAGTGTTGAACGTTTGTTTTATTGCTGTTATAATTTAAAAAGTATCGGAGAAGACACTTTTAAAGGCTGTTATAATCTTTACAATTTTGACTCAATGCATTCTTATAATTTCTCTTTAATTAAGATACCGGATAATTATTTTTATGATTTAAAATATAATACGGATAAAAATTATAATTTTCGTTTTGCTTTTAATACTTTCCATCAAACAAA
>DBCY01000038.1:10644-20388 GCA_002293295.1 Ruminococcus sp. UBA946
TTATTCTTATGTTTTCACCGAACTGGGTTCAAATATGTTTTCACCGGAATTCTTAATAGAGTTAAATAAAGATATTGGAGTTAAATATTATTTGGAGTTCCAATCCAGAGGTGAGGTAGACCCCAAAACAGCAGTTTTTTATGAAACTTTCTCAGATTATTCATATGACAGTCCGAATAATACAGCATACGACAGTTCGNNGTTCATTAATAGGAGAAGCACCCCCGCTTTGGATTTATCTCACAAATTTAAATACGGATAATCTTTCATGGTTAAGAAACGGCAGATTAGAAATATTCGGGAGTGAAAGTATTGCATATTATTATCCTGATGGTAGGTTTTCATCCGCATACATAAACAATTTTTCAAATTATAATGACATACCCAAAAACGATATATGGCTGTATATGCGTTCAACATGACAACCAACTAAATTCATCAATTTGTTTATGTATTATGATAAAAGTTAACCGATATTGTAAAAGCATAATAATATATGAAAGGAAGATTTTTATGAAATTCGGCAATCTGTTAAAAAAGGAACTAAGCGAGCTTTTCACAAAACAGGCAATTATCAGTATGGTTTTCACCATGGCAATTTTAATTTTTATGGGACAGTTCGTGGGGACGGCAATGGAGGAAACATTTAATACATCCACAATTAATATCAGCAATATGGATAATACGGAATTTACAAAAACGGTACTGAACAAAATAGAGGAAGACGAATCGCTGACTATAAATTATGTTGATATTACAAGCGAGGATTATGCCGCCGAGCTTGAAAGGCTTGACATTAAAAACCTTGTAATAATTCCCGAGGGATATGCCGACAGTATACTTGTTGAAAAAAAGCCCGCGATGATTAAGTTTGTCAGCGCATTGAATCTGGGAGGATTTATGTCTTCACTGGACGGCGTCGCTTCAAGCGAAATGATAGGTCATATCGAAAACGCTTCGACTAACGAAATCCTGCTACAGGAATACGGGATTTCATATGAGGATATCGAAAGAATAAAATCGCCAGCCACATCCGTGGAATATACCACAAACAACGGGAAAACCGCTCAGATTGCGTCGTCCTCGATGACAGGAATGCTGATGATGCAGTCGTTTATAGCTCCTATGGTTATTTTCATACTTCTTTTAATGGCGGCGCAGATGATTATGACGGCTATTTCCACTGAAAAAATCGATAAAACCCTGGAAACGCTTCTTTCGACGCCCGTATCGAGGATGAGTGTGCTTGGTGCGAAGATGGTTGCCGCCGTTCTGGCTGCCCTTGCAAATGCCGGATTTATGATGATTGGTTTTATATTCTATATGCAGGGTATGCTGGGCAGCGCAATGGACCAGATTAATACCGCCGTTGATACTGCGGGTCTGGCGGAAATTGCCGGGGAAATGAACGTAAGCAGTCTGGGCGACGCAATGGTTACACTGGGAGTAACACTTTCTCCGCTGAGCTATGTTTTATTCGGTCTGCAGTTGTTTTTCACAATAGCTATAGGACTTTCCGCCGCGCTTATTCTCGGAGCCATGGCAACCGACATAAAATCAATCCAGACTCTTATTATGCCGATTATGATAGCGGTAATGCTGCCCTGGGTCGTTACGATGTTTACAGATGTCAACAGTCTGCCGGCTTTATTCAGAACGGTATTATACCTAATACCGTTTACGCACACTTATATGGCTTTGAATAATCTTATGAACGGTGAGATGTTGATTTTCTGGGCAGGATTTGTCTATCAGATTATTTTCCTGCTTGTATGCATGTATCTTGCAATTAAAATATTTACCACGGATAAACTGTTTACTATGTCCTTCAATATAGGAAAGAAAAACCAAAACAGGAAAACCCTTGCCAAGAAAGCGTAGCACCCCTTATTCCTTGCTCCTTCTTCCTTACTCCTCATTTAGTAGTTAGAGAATAGTATCTGGCAGCTAGTTATCGGGAAAGGGTTCATTCCTTACTCCTAATTCTTCAGTTTCGGACAAAAATCTGGGAACTGGCTTCTGGGAACCGGAATCTTATTGTAAAGGGCTGATAATTATAAAACGCCGTGAAAACAAGTTTCAGCAGAAAACGAAGCCGTCAAGGATTTTAAGATTCTTAAGCTCTTCTTTAATTCTGATATGCGTTTTATTCTGGGTATTCTCAAAAAGAATAGGTCTGGAATTACCGGATTTGCTTATAATGACGGGTGTTGTTATACTAATCGCCGACCTTGCCTATCTTAACAATAAAAAGAGCAGGAAAAATTCCGTAAGCGATTCTCACCTTGATAAAAACAGGGATAAAATCGGGAAGGGCGATTATAACAGCGATATTTATTTTAAGTAGTAAATTGTTTACAGAATTAAGCAGGGGGTTTTATCTTAATGGATAAAACCCCCTGATAGGAATGGTTGTAATTATAAAATAAAAAACGGAGTAACAATTCAGTTATATAAGGTTTTGTAATAAGGATGATTTTATGAATAATATTAAAGTATTTATAATACTTTCAGTATTCCTCCTTGCTTCCTGCAATGCAAATCCGAAAGAAATGTCCGGTGATGAGGAAGGAACGGGAGTATCCTCGGTTATAACGGATAAAACAGAAGCTTTTATAAAACCGGCTCCTGCTGAAACAACATCATCCGTTCCTGTTATAACAGCTGTAAAACCAGCAACTGCTGAACCGGATATTACTATCGAACCTGCGAGAATCACATATCCAACAGTAGACGCAGCGGCGGACGCAGCTATTTCCGTCGGCGGGAGCGTTAATGGAGACAGTTTTTTTTCATATGCCTATGAAATAATCGGGCAGGAAGAAAATGGTCAGGGCATTACGGTTTATATGCTGATAACGCAAGGTGAATATACCTGGTTTGCGGGCGGTGTCTGCGAGGTTTCGGGAACAGAACCGCAGGCGGCTGTATTAGAGCTTTCCGCTATAGACGGTGAATACTGCATTGACGAATTTATTGAATTTGATGATTATAAACTATACGGGGAATATATTAACGTGAATGATGGCGACTCTCCCGCTTTTCCGATGACTGTCAATGAGGTCAGAAGATATAAAACCGATATAACAATGCAAAAAAAAGCAAAGGCTGGGGAGTATTTCAGCGGTTACGATTACAACCCTCCGGCTGTTGACGACCCCCGAGGGTTAATAAAAAGTGTTAAACGCATAGACCTTTCATTACCTGAAAACAGCGTTTATCAGGCTAACATAGACATTATTTCATCCGAATCAGGTTATTATCCCGGAAATATTATACCTATAGGTGAAAATTATATTTTATCGGAGAATTACTGTATTTATTATATAGATGGAAAAACAAAAGAAAAACGTATTCTTTTAGAGGGATACGGTGCAGATAAACCTTATACCTTAAACGAAAACAGCCCCGGAATTATAAATCTAAGGTTCGGTTCTGATAATATAAAGCTTGTAAACCTTGCCGGTCTCCATTATTCTTATCATTTACGAGAAGTTATTGACAGCAGCCGATTTATCTACGGCGTAGGCGGCTGGGAATGGTCGGAGGGAAGCGGGCTTTTTGACATAAGTAAAAACCAGAACATTCCGTTTGTATATGAAGGCGAGAAGTATGACGTTTACGGTCATAACGAGGATAAGATTTACTGCGTCAAGGTCAACCAAGGCTGGTATACAGGGTGGGTTGACGACCTTGACGTTCTTGAAGTGGACCTTGACGACTACAGCGTAAAATTAAATCCGGTTGCTCTGCCTGAATTAAAGGATGAAATCAGCGAGCACTTTATCTACTCTGAGGATTTCAGTTTTCTTGCCGTACCTACTAATAATTCCGTTTATATATACGGTGTTGATAACGGCGAAGTACCCGCTGTAATCAGTTTCAGCGATGATATACTGGGTTATGAATATTATCCGGAAGATGATAAATTATATTTTGTTTCGGATAAAACAATTTACATAATAACAGCTTATAATGTGATGTTTGAGGTTTTATTGAATTGACATACGGTTAATTTTAACAATTATCAGAAATCATTTATATAAATAAAACTATAAACGTTTGAAATTGTGAATTTTTTATAATCCGCTTGAAATGTTAAATGGGAAATGTTACAATAAATATATTATGTAAAAAGGGAAGTTAAATTACTCTTTTTACTTGTATGGATTAAAATAATCAGTGTTAATGAGGAGTGTATTAAATGAATTACGGACATTTCGAGCTTGAAAAGAAGGAATATGTTATTACCAGACCCGATACCCCGGCGCCCTGGGCAAACTATCTGGGTTCGCCCGAATACGGAGCGATGATTTCAAATAACGCAGCGGGCTACAGCTTTGTGAAGTCGGGGGCAAACGGACGGCTTCTGCGCTACAGGTTCAACACCAACCTTTCATTACCCGGCAGGTACATTTATATAAGGGATAACGAAACAGCCGATTACTGGTCGGCTTCCTGGCAGCCTGTCGCCAAGCCGCTTGGCAAATATAAGAGCGAATGCCGCCACGGTACCGCTTATACCGTGATTTCAGCCGAATATGAGGGTATTAAGTCAGAGGTTACATATTATGTTCCCCTCGGCAAGACTTATGAGGTATGGAGCGCTAAAATAACAAACAAATCGGGTAAAAGCAGGAAGCTTTCAGTATACGGCTTCTGCGAGTTCACATGCGATAACAACTACGAGCAGGACCAGGTTAATTTACAGTACACCCAGTTTATTACCAGGACAACCTTTGAGGGGAACAAAATACTTCAGCATATAAACGAAAACAGCGGTAAAAACGAACAAGGCACGAATAACAAAGAGCGTTTTTTCGGTCTCGCAACCGCTGAAATAAACGCTTACAACGGTTCTCTTGATAATTTTATAGGAAGATACCGCGACTTTTCCAACCCTGCAGCCGTCGAAAGCGGAAAATGCGACAATGTAATGAACTATAACACCAACTCATGCGGCGCTTTGCAGTCGGATATCGAACTTTCAGACGGGGAAACAAAAGAATTCATTTATATAGTAGGTCAGAGGAACAACGCCGAAGCCAACAAGATTATTGACGAATATAAAACCCCGGGTATTGTTGAAAAGGAAATCGAAGAGCTTAAAGGCTACTGGCACGGCAAGCTTTCCTCCTTCCAGATTAACACTCCTAACGACGCTTTCAATAATATGATTAATGTCTGGAATGCATACCAGTGTTTTATTACGTTTATATGGTCAAGAGCGGCTTCCTTCATTTACTGCGGCCTGCGCAACGGCTACGGTTACCGCGATACCGTTCAGGATATTCAGGGAATTATCCACCTTGACCCTGAAATGGCAGCCGATAAAATCCGGTTTATGCTTTCGGCGCAGGTTGACAACGGCGGAGGGCTTCCCCTTGTCAAGTTCGACCACAAACCCGGCAAGGAGGATACTCCCGAAGACGCTTCCTATGTGCGTTCAACAGGACATCCGTCCTACCGCGCCGACGATGCTTTATGGCTTTTCCCGACGATTGTCAAGTATATAGGAGAAAGCGGAAACAAGGCGTTCCTTGACGAGTTCATTGTTTATGCCAACGGAGGCGAGGACAGCGTTTACGAACATTTGAAGAGAGCAATCAGATTTTCCATGGAAAGACTTGGCGACCATAATATGCCCGCCGGTCTTCATGCCGACTGGAACGACTGTCTGCGTATGGGCAAAAAGGGCGAGTCCACATTCGTTGCATTCCAGCTTTATTACGCTATGTCCGTTATTAAGGGCTATGCTGAGGATAAAAATGATACTGAGTATGTAAAATATATAGACGATGTTCAGGCGAAGCTAGGAAAAGCCCTTTCAGAATGCTGGGACGAGGACAGATGGATAAGGGGTATACGCGAGGACGGCGTCGTAGTAGGCGCGAAGAAAGACCCCGAAGCCAGTATGTGGCTGAATCCGCAGAGCTGGGGCGTTATTTCCGGATTTTCAAATACAGAGCAGGCTGAAAAATCAATGCAGTCTGTATTTGAAATACTCAATACCCCGTATGGAGTTAAGCTTCTTGAGCCGCCGTATGTTAAGCATTACTTCGACGGCGCCTTAATGCATATATTCAATCCCGACACAAAGGAAAACGGCGGTATTTTCTCGCAGTCTCAGGGCTGGGCTATCCTTGCCGAATCGCTTCTCGGCCACGGCGACAGGGCGTTTGAATACTTCCTTGAATCCTCTCCGGCGGCTATGAACGACAATGCCGACGTACGTATTATAGAACCTTATGCCCACGGTCAGTTTACCGAGTCAAAACGTTCGCCTTTTGAGGGACGTTCCCATGTTCACTGGCTTACCGGGACCGCTTCAACCGTTATGGTGGGATGCGTGGAGGGAATACTCGGTATGCGCCCCAACGCAGACGGGCTTGTTATAAATCCGTCTATTCCGTCCGAGTGGGAATCCTACACCGTTGATAAAACCTTCCGCGGAAAGAAGCTTAATATGAAATTCTGTAACCCCCGCCATGCGCAAAGCGGCGTTACGGAGCTGATTTTAAACGGCGAAAAGCTTGAGGGTAACTTTATTCCCGCGGCAAGACTGAAGGATATCAACGAAATATCTGTTACAATAGGTTAATTTTAAGGGACTGCCGAGAAATTACGGCAGTCCCTTTTATAATGTATTTTTTACATAAATGCTTGACATAAATTTTGGTATGTGATATAATTATATTCGTTGATAAAATGTGCGCTGTTAGCTCAGCTGGATAGAGTGACTGGCTACGAACCAGTAGGTCGGGGGTTCGAATCCCTTACAGCGTGCCAAAATATTAATTTCCGAACCCTCAGTATTTTAACAGACGGGTTGTTTGGAATATAATGCTTTTTTCGCATCCGGAAACAGACTTGTTTGTTTCCGGGAACAATTATATAAAATGTCTAATTGTTCAGTACGCATTACATAATATTATACCACGTCGGAAATTCGGCTTGGTACATTAATTCGATTTGATGGCATATACTTTCAATTTCCGCATTCAGCTCTTCGTTTTTATCATTCAGGTACGGTTTTATTTTAGCCACCGACATATTTATATTCTGTATTTTATTATCATGAACAAGCACGCTCATTTTCCGTTCATAATCGTACCAGTCCTTGTCAAAGCTTTTCGCCAGGCTCAAAGCTTTGTCGTAATCATTTGAATTGTAATAATACAGTATTTCATTTAACAGGTTTATCAGCCTGTTATTTTTTTCTTTCAAAATAAATATTCCCGATGCCGAGTAACAAACTATAATAACTAAAATTGCTAATGATAAAACAAACCTTTTCATTATGCTTCCTTTCTGATTATATTATAATCCTCTTTAGCGTCAATCGTCATTATAAATACATTCCTCATCAGAACTTTTTCCTTTTCAAGAATAACCCGTATATTTTCTTCTGAAATTTTCAATCTTTCCAATGCTCCCGGTATTATTTTACCCTGTTCGATGACAAGTTCAGGAGGATTATCGGATTTATCATAATTTTCATCAGGATTCACAGACATGTTCGTGGCAGTCTGATACGGTCTCTTTTGGTAAACGGAAACGCTTCCCGTCGTTTCCACAACAGCAAACTGAACCTCCGAAATATCGAAAATACCCTGCGACCTAAGAACGGAAACCAAATCATCAACGGAAAAACGGATGTCCTTCATTTTTTTCTGGTCAATTTCCCCGTTGCTGATGACGACAACAGGCTTTCCGCAGGTCAATGTCCGGAGCCTCCTTGACTTTACCCCCAGCCATGACATTATCACGTCAATGCAGGCAAGCGTCAGTATGGGGAGTATACCGGTCAGCAGCGGTATGCTGGCATCCTCTACCGGCAGTGTTGCTATATTGGAAATGAGTATTGTCACGGCAAGTTCAGACGGCTGAAGCTCGCCGATTTGGTGTTTGCCCATAAGCCTTACCGAAAAAATCAGCAGCATATATAAAACAACGGCTCTTATAAAAACTATAGCCATAAGCATTTTACTCCGTTCGTGTTATTGTTCAGTACGCATTAAATATTACATTACCTTGTAGGGGTCGCAGTCCACTGCGACCCGCTTTGTCATCAGTTTTAGTAAGTATTATCCATATGTTTATCTTAATTAAAATAAATGAAAATATACCATGTATTTTTTAACTATATTTGGGTATTCTATAATGTCTGTGCAACAATAATAAAAGGACGGTCTTTTTATGAGTTACCCAAATATGAACAATTACAAAAACATCCCGCTGAATAAGTCACTGGATGAAAATATAAAGAATATACAGAATATAACGGATAAAACTTCCGATTTGCTTTTGAATCCGTTTTATATCGCCAATGTTAAATGCTGCCTTATCTGCTTTGAAGGAATGATTTCAGTCCAGGTAATTACAAACCTTATTCTGCGTCCCCTTTCCGAGCTGGCGGTAAAAATGCCGCTTAACGCAACAAGCAATGATATTTTCGAACGCGTTGACCAGAATATGCTGCTTGCCATTGACAAAGGTCTGACAACCGAATACGGCGACCTTATCAAACGGCTTATGAGCGGGTTTGCCGTATTAATTATTGACGGCGTCGGAACGGCTGTTTCACTCGGTGTTCAGGGATTTGCAATGAGGGGTATAGAAGACGCTTCTGCGGAGGGTAACATTTACGGAGCGCATGAGGGCTTTGTAGAGGTTGTAAGGACAAACATGTCACTTGTCCGCAGACGTATAAAATCCCCGAAGCTGAAATTTGAGCTTTTCCCCGTTTCAAAAACAAGCCAGGTAGATGTCGTCCTGACATATATGAACGACAGGGTTCCCGTAAGTCTTGTGAATAAAATAAAAAACAGGCTTAAGAGCATGGACCTTGAGTCTGTTTTAGGAACAGGCTATATAGAGCCGTATCTGAACGATACGAATATTTCGTTCTTTTCGGGGGTTTCGACAACCGAACGCCCCGATGTATTCTGCGCAAAGCTTCTGGAGGGAAGGATAGGGATTCTGATAGACGGTTCCCCGTTTTCCCTTATGCTCCCTTACCTTTTTATAGAAAATTTCCAGACGCTTGATGATTATAATTTTCGTCCTTATTATACGACTTTAATACGCTGGTTAAGGTATCTGGCGTTTTTCCTCAGTATTTTCCTGCCTGCCGTATATGTCGCTATGATAACCTTCCACCCCGAGCTTTTCAATCACACGCTGATAATGACCCTTGCCGCCGCCGAGGAGCTTGCTCCTCTTCCTCTTGCCGCCGAAGCCCTTATCGTCCTTTTTTCATTTGAAATAATACGCGAGGCGGGGTTAAGGCTCCCTAAGAACGTCGGAGGCGTCGTATCGTTCGTCGGAGGACTGCTTATAGGAGACGCCGCCGTTTCAGCCGGGATTATTTCAAATCCGCTTTTGCTGGTATGCGCAATAGCGGTTACCTCCTCTTTTGTAATACCGAACCTGAACCAATCCGTCACCGCCCTTCGTTTTATAGCGATTGCGGCGGGCGGAGTGAGCGGATTATACGGTATTGCCCTGCTTGCGGCTGCCATTCTGATAAATATCTGTTCGCTTGAAAGCGCCGGGGCTCCGGTCATGGCGCCCGTATCGCCTTTTACTCCAAAAGCGATGCGGGACGTATTGACGCGTATAGGATTCAAGAGAATGGCTGCCGGAAACGCAACAGTAGAAAAGCTTCACGGTGTAAATATTGACTAGCGCCTCGCAACAGCGTCTAAAGTTACAGAATAATAAAAAATCATACCGCCGCAG
>DBCY01000038.1:20408-24647 GCA_002293295.1 Ruminococcus sp. UBA946
TGGTAATAGTATGAAAGGCAGATATTAAATGGAACAAAGAAAGAATATCAGCTGGGGGCAGCTGTTGATTCTGCTCCTTATGTGCAGAATATTTACGCTGATGACTTTTGTACCCTTGATAGCTGATGGATACACTCCTGCCACACAGTTTTTCGCTACGGTAATATCGGTTGCTGTACAGGCTGTAATTATCATTCCTCTGGTTTTACTGTCGCATAAATATCCGAATAAAAGCGTACCCGAGCTTGTACTTGGCAAAAATAAATTTTTCGGTATAATAACNNTTTTTTGTATTTTACTCCGTAAATGCGGTTATACACTTTGAAAGGTTCATTACCACAAGATTTTTCCCGACTGCGAACGAATATATATGGACGGGTATTTTCCTAGCGATATGCGTATACTGCGCAAAGCTCGGGATAGAAGGTCTTTCGCGTTCATCGGTATTATTGTTTGTTGTTTTTATAATAATGCTGGCTGTAATAGCCTTTACTTCAAGGAACGAGTATAATCCGGTAAATCTGTATTATGATACAAGCTATAAATCCGATTTGTTTCAGGCTGTGCTTGACGACTTGGCGCGCAACGGCGAAATAATAGCCCTAGCGTTTTTATCAAGGCATGTCAGCGGCAAATTCAGAAAAAGCTCCTACGGACTTCTTGCCGCTAAGCTTACGGTCTCGCTTTGCATAACGGCGATGATAATCTTAATTCTCGGCGAATTTGCCCTGCTTACCGATTATCCGTTCCTTTCGGTAGGTTCATATACCGGCATAAGGTTTTTACAGCGGACCGATTCGATTTTTATGGTATTATGGACTATGACCTCCGTTATTGCCATATCGTTATTCCTCCATATAATAGGGGAGCTGATAGGAGAGGTCTTCCCCAAGCTTAAACTGAGGAATTCCATTTCCGCTTTTATCGTTTTCTGCACAGCGCTGCCCTTTATTATGACCAATCAGGATTTTTCCGCATTTTATCAGTACACCTGCTCCGGAATAGCAATAATTCTTCTTGCGGGTATAATTCCGTTTCTTTTGTTCTTGTCACTAAAGCTTAGGAGGGATAAAAAGTGAAGGTTAAAAAAGCGGTGAAGCTTTCTATAGTTCTCGGACTGATTACCGTACTGGCTTCAGGATGCTTCGGAGGCGTCGAGGTTAATCAGCGTGCGTTTGTTCAGTTAATGGGAATTGACAAGTCGGACGATATGTATGTCGTTAATATCCAGCTTTACCACTCGCAGAGCGGCACGGGAGAGCCGGATATAACCATGGCTAATTCAAAAACAGTTGACGGTACAGGTCCTACCATATTCAGGGCAATCGAAGACGCTGAAAAAAAACAGGGTAAACAATTCTTTCTGGGGCATATAAAGCTTCTGATAATCGGCAGGAATCTGGACGCCCCTGCCGACGAGCTTGGGATATTCCTTGATTCCGGTATTACCCCCGGGTGTCCCGTTGTGTATTCCGACGACCCTTCCGGAATAGTCGCCACCGAGCTTAAGGACGGCGCATTTTCAGCCGAATACCTGTTAAAGCTTATGAATACGTCTGCCCGTCACGGCGAAACCGTTTATACCCCCCTTAAGGAATTAACCTCCAATGTCAGCGTTCTTGGGCTTTCCTGCGTCCTGCCTGTAATATCGTCTGACGGTCAGACAATCAGTTTTAACGGTCTTACTTTTCTTAAAGACAATAAAGTAATTACCGGTTATCAGGTTTCCGAAAATGACGTCCTGGGGGTAAAGCTGTTAATGGATGATTATTCAAATGATGACAGGGTTAATGTTCCCGTTACGGTCGGAGGCAAAACCGCGACCGCGCTGATTATCAAATCCGATACGGATATGAAAACGGATATTTTTAATGACAGCATACGTTTAAAGGCGGAAATAAATATATCCGTACAGATTATTGAAAATCCGTACGGAATAAAAGAAGGGGAAATAGAAAAGGCAGTAAGGGAAAACCTCCGCGACACCGTAATAAGCGCGTATTCTACTGCGGTATGGTATAATAAATGCGATGTTTTTAATATTTATAAAATCATAAGAAAATACAATCCCGGATATCTTAGCAATTACGGGGATGACATGCTTGAAAACAGCATACTGGATGTGAAAATATACGACAGGGTTATAGGCTAAATTATACTAATTAATAATTAACAATTAACAATTAACAATGGCGGTATAACGCCTGATGATTTTAATTTATTCTATTGAAAACTTCAGTATTTATATGCTTTTGCATAAAAGCCAGATAATCCAGATGCTTAAACCCCAGGTTTTCGTAAAATTTAAACGCTGTACCGCCGGTACCTGTCAGCAGAGTTATACTGACAAACGAGTGTTCCTTAGCATATTCTTCCACAGCATTCATAAGTCTTTTACCATAACCTAAGCGTCGGTAATCCCCGGAAACAAAAAGTTCCTCAACAAATATTTCATCCCCGGAAAAATGGGTTTTCATTTGACAGAAAACTGCGCCTGTCAGTATATCGTCCTGCCATGACGTATAACCCAGAAAGCGTTTGTTATCAGTAAATTCCTTTAAACGCTTATCAACCGTTTCAACCGTCCAGTTATCGTTCCAGGGCGGAGAGTTGAAAATCCTGATAAATAAATCGAGGCACTTGTCAAAATCATTGTTTGAATATGGTTTAATCATATTATCCCACCGACAAATCAGTTAGTTTCATGACGGTTAGCATTAACTCTGTAATGTGACTGCACTCCGCTTGTTTTTTTCATTGAATAGAACACAAATCCGTTTTTTTGAGCAGACGATATGACGGTATATTATTCTTATCGACCATTGCAATACAAATGGCTGATTGTAAATTCTATAAAGAAAAACGGCATAAGCTTCTGTCAATTATCAGATTTTTCGTTTCGAAAAACATACTATTACCTCTGGTATTAATTATAGTACATATAAAGCTGGCATTTAATCATCCCGTTATAAAGCTTTCTTTTTTTATCGGCAGTTTTGCCGAAAAACTGTTCAAACTGCTCATGAGGCGTTATTATGAAGCAGGGATGATTCTGCGTCGAGCCGAATTTTTTACCCATAACGTTATATAAATTCTCGGCTTCCTTTAATTCAAGCAATCGTTCGCCGTAAGGGGGATTGCATACCGTTACCGCGTTTTCATACTCATACCTGAAATCATGAATGTCTGCCTGTCTTACTTCGGCTCTGTTTCCGATACCCGCTTTGCGGCAGTTTTCAATTGAAAGGGCAGCCGCTTCCGGGTCAATATCATATCCGTAAGCAAAAAAATCATTGTCCCTCTTAATTGCCGCTAAAGCGGAAGCGCGCTCTTCCTCCCACAGCTTTGGGTCTGATATACCCCATTGTTCAGCCGCAAAGGTTCGTTTCAGCCCCGGTGCGATATTCATTGCCTTATACGCTGCTTCAATAAGGAATGTACCGCTTCCGCAGAAAGGGTCGTAAAAAATACTGTCCTTTCTTATATGCGCAAGGTCAATAATCCCCGCCGCCAGAGTTTCTTTAATAGGAGCGTCGTTGGAATTCTTCCTGTATCCTCTTTTATGTAGACCCTCGCCCGAGCTGTCTAAATAAACCGTAACATTATCGTTAAGTATACTGAACTGGATTTGAAACAACGCTCCCGTTTCATTGAACGAGGTTATACCGTATTTTTTGCTGAGCCTGTTTACCGCGGCTTTTTTTATTATTGACTGGCAGGCAGGCACGCTGTGAAGCGATGAATTAAGAGAATGTCCCTTAACGGGGAACCGGTCGTTCCTGCCTATATAATCCTCAAACGGAATACGGTCGGCGGCTTCTATAAGCTCTTTCGGGTTTTCAGCCTTGAATTCACTTAATACAATTAAAACCCTCTCGGCTGTCGAAAGGCACAGGTTTGCTTTAGTAAGCGTCCTGAAACTTCCGGTGAAGCTTACCCTTCCGTCCTTTGCCGATATATCCTCACCGCCGATTCTGCCGATTTCAAATTTAAGGACGCTTTCAAGTCCGAAATGGCAGGGACATGACATTTTTATTTTTTCCATTTAATCATCCTTAATAAACCGAAAACTGTACAAATTATCAGACTATGTCTTCATAAAGAAAATGACATTAAACGGTGATTTATATTTTATCAGCAGTTTTTAAAGTTCCCGGAAAGTCGTTTCCGGAAATCTGACCACTGACCACTGTTTACTGAACACTTGTTGTGGAAGTTAAGAACCTGTTCCCATAGGAA
>DBCY01000155.1 GCA_002293295.1 Ruminococcus sp. UBA946
GATTTTCGAACACGCCCTAGTTTCAGGGCGGGGTGAAAATCCCCACTGGCGGTAAAGTCCGCTAACAAGCAGAGTATATAATACTTGCTTGCCGATACGGTGAAATTCCGTAACCAACGGTAATATATAACATGGCTGAATGAACAGGCTGTTGTCATATTAAGTCCGGATGAAAGAAACGCAACGCGGTCTTCCGCGTTAATTAATCCGCCCGTGAAATCAGTTTGATTCACGGGTGGTTTTGTTTATATTTTATACTTTTTTATTAAGGAAAGGACGGTCATTATTATGAAAGATACAAAAAAAATCAAAAAAGAAAAATTCAGCCTGAGAAGTATTGTTTTAATGGCGATACTGTCGGCAATAGCGGCTGTCGTCATGCTTTTTGAAATACCGGTATGGTTCGCTCCGGGTTTTTATGAAATTAATTTGTCAGAGGTAATAGTGCTTATAGGCGGATTTGCGTTAGGACCTCTGGCTGCAGTTATTATTGAATTTCTGAAGGTATTGATTAATACGCTGTTTAACGGTACAAGTACCGCGTTTGTGGGGGAAGCCGCTAATTTTATAATAGGATGTACGTTTGTTTTGCCCGCAGCTTTGATTTATCGCAGAATAAAAACAAAAAAAGGCGCATTAGCCGCTTTGGCTGCCGGAACGGTATCACAGGTCATTTTTGCCTGTATTATTAATTACTTTATCCTGCTTCCCGCCTATTCGTTTTTTTACGGGATGCCTGTCGACGCCTTTATCGGGCAGGGAGCTGAGAAAAACAGCGCGGTGGACAGCTTAGTCACACTTGTGCTTTTTGCGACAGCTCCGTTTAATTTACTTAAAGGAATTGTTTCATCTCTGATTGCCTTTGTAATATATAAACCTCTGTCAAAGATTCTTCATATTTAGTATTATATTTTTCACCGGGGTCAGTTACCTTTTTATTGAAAATTCTCAATTTGCCCTTGTAATATTTATTAAAAAATGCTACAATAATAAGGCGGTATGCAGGCAATATTATTATTGAGGATGTTTTTATGGATTTTATATACAATTTTGTTCCGTATTTTCAAAGTGTCCTGCCCATTAAGTTTTCGGATATACTTGATGTTGCGGTTTTATATTTTCTTATTTACAAGGGTATTTCACTTGTCAGGGAAACCAGAGCCGGCGGGCTTATAAAAGGAATAGTATTTCTTGTGGTTTTGTATTTTATCATGGACTCGGTCGAAATGAAAATTATCGCTTATCTGATGAGGCAGATGTTCGATATAGGACTGCTTGCGATAGTTGTTCTTTTTCAGCCGGAGCTGAGGCGTTCTCTGGAAAAAATGGGACATTCAAGGGTTTCAAAATTCCCTGTTTTCTCATCCCTTACACATGAAACAACCGAATCGGCAACGTCAAAATGGGGGATTGCAATCGAAGCGATATGCGACGCCTGCGAAGATTTATCATCGACGGCTACCGGCGCTTTAATTGTTATCGAGCAGGAATTTAAGCTAAGCGAACAGATTGATACGGGAACCATTATAAATGCCAGCCCCTCAAAGGAAATATTCGGCAATATTTTTTACCCCAAAACTCCTTTGCATGACGGAGCCGTGATTATCCGCGACGGGATAGTATATGCGGCGGCTTGTTTCCTTCCCAAACCGCAGAAGGAAGAAACTATAAACAAATCTCTCGGTTCAAGGCACCGCGCCGCAATAGGGATGAGTGAAACCTCGGATGCAATTGTCATTATAGTTTCTGAAGAGACAGGCGCCATATCCGTTGCTGAAAACGGAGTGCTAACAAGGAATTTTTCAAGGGACAGCCTTAAAAAGCTTCTTCGCTCAAGGCTTTTCCCCGAAAAACCCGCAAAGCAGACCAGGAACCGGAAGCATAAGAAACCCGGCTTGCTTTCTGATAATGAAAACATAATAAAAAAACATTTCGGAGGAAAAAGAAAATCCGATAAGTAATAAAGTTATACCGCGGAGGATGCAAAGCTTATATGAAAAATTTATTAAGGAATATATCTGCTTTTTTTTCTGGACTGTTCGAGAAAAATTTCTTTATACAGATTACTTCGCTTGTTTCGGCAGTTCTTATATGGTTTTTTGTTTCGGTGAGCGTTTATTCCACTATTGAGGATGTGTTCTTAATTCCGGTTACGGTGGATATTACCGATACCTACGCGGAAGCCAATAATTATAAGGTAGTCGAGCAATCGCTTGAATTTGTGACAGTAACCATATCGGGCGACCGCGGACAAATCGGAGGTCTTGAAGCCGAGGATTTTGTTGCCGTAGTATCGGCGGAAAATGTTTTTTCTCCTGAGCCGTATAATTTGCAGCTTAGTATTCAATGCCTGGAGGAAGTTGAGTTTGAAGTTGAAAAATTAAGCGATTCGGCGGTAACAGTAAGCTTTGATGAGATAATCAATAAGGAAGTGCCCGTCAAGCCTTTGATGAGAACATCCGAGGTATCAATAGCCGCAGGGTTTATCTGCGATGAGGACGATGTGGCAATATCCCCTGATACCGTTACCGTTACGGGACCCAAGGAGGATGTTGATAAAATCACCAGCGCATATGTCCATATCACCGCAGGCCATGTGCTGTCCGAAACATATGATTATGTTTCGGAAGAGCTGGTGATTTTAGAGGGCAGAAATGAAATTTCAAATGACGATTTGATTTTCAGCAATTCCAGCTTTAATGTTCATATCCCTATCCTGAAAACACAGGTTGTATCACTGGCGGTAAGGATAACAAACGCTCCCGACAGCTTTAACACCGAAGCTTTTACCGAACAGCTTATATTTTCCGATTATGAGCTTAATATAGCGGCTCCGGGCGATGAGATTAGTGATATACCCGTAATTGAAATCGGAGCCGTTGATATGCGCGAGGTTGACATAGGTTCAGTATTTACCTTTTATACCTCTAACTTCCTGCCCGAGGGTTACCAGAATTTAAGCGAAGTCAATACTATTACCGTTATGTGTCCGAGCAACGGTCTTGCCAAGGCTCAGATTCATATCAGAAATTCAGCGATTCATATCGTGAACCAGCCTGCCCAGTTTGACTATGAAATCATCGCGTCGGGTCTTACCCCGTATTTTATCGGTCCTGAGGAAATCATCAGCGAGCTTTCATATATTGACGTTCTGGCACAGATAGATTTGTTCAGCAATACCGATTTAACCGAGGGCGATTATAAATTCCCCGTGCTTTTCAGCACTCCCGCTTATGACGACGTATGGTGTATCGGGACTTACGGGACGCTCTCGCCGAAAGCTACGGTAAGCGTTACGCTCAAGAAGTAAGGTTCTGCGCAAACTTTAAAAGGGAACAAGTTAAGAATGTGCTCTTTCTTAAATATTAATTCAGGAGGCATAAAACAGTGTATTCAATAACAGCAGCCGTATTATTTTCGGTAATAGCAGTATTGACGCTGCTTGTTGCCTTCGGATTACCGCTGGGTGAACTGACAATGGGCGGTCAGCATAAAATTCTTCCGGCAAAAATGAGGGTAATGGCAGGGCTTTCGTTTATTATCCAGCTTTTCGCCGTAATAATCATACTTCAGGCGGGAGGGTTTACACGGCTTTGGTTTACGTCCGGCACAACAAAAGGGATATGCATTTTCTTTGCCGTATATTTATCGCTTAATACAGTTATGAACGCTCTCTCAAAAAGCAGGAAGGAAAGGTTTATAATGACTCCCCTTTCTTTAATAACGGCAATTTGCTTCTGGGTTACGGCTGTTTCATTGCAGATACACGTATAGCACAGAGGATAAGCAACCCGGCCGCAGTTTCTGCCGGACAACGGAGATTACTTGCAATGTATAAAAAAATTCTGCCTCTCTTATTAGTATTCGTCTTTTTGATATGCGGATGCAATGAGGATGATATTCCCGAAGAATCAACGGTAACCGAAACGGTTACGACTGTTGACGATGACTCAAAAATCCTCGTCCAGCCGTGGAGGCTTGCCGATGTTTACGCTTCCGTGCGCTTTGACGGCGTAAACACGGGATTCCCGTTTACACTTGACATTCTCAACGGCTTTAATGACGGGTATAGTATGGAAGTTCAGGAGTTATCATCAGGAACAGCGTCAGGGTTTATAAACACGCCCTTTTCCGGAAGTTTTTATTTTGAGATAAAGGATGAAGAGCTTAGTGAGCTTTACGAAGCTTCGGAAGAGTCAGGAGGTTCTGCGCCTGATTTATCTGATTTTTATGTTGATACGGCCTTTTTTCCCGAGGCGGACGGCATTCCTGATTTTGAGATTTACGGCGTTACTTTTAATAGTTTTTATAAGGATGTAAAAGGGATATTCGGTATCCCGGACGAAACCAAAGGCGACGTCGAGGGGGGAAGCTTTTCACTTTCATACCGCCGTAATGATACAAAATATATAATGTTTTTATTTGAATATCATACAGTTTCGGCAGTTTTCATAAAAAACTGACAAATACTTGACATAATGAGAATATTGTGGTATACTAATTCAGTTGTTTAATGACTTTATCTATAGTTTTTTTGTTATTGAATGACAGCTGTCGTATTCTAAAGACAGCAGGTGTGTTTTTGCATATGATATATGCATTGACGCGTAAATCCTGCCGAGGAAAAGATTGCTTGAGTATTGATATGTACTTATGCCCTTTTTCGTCTTTGTTAAAACGAAAAAGGTTTTTCTTTTGAATACGTGATTTTTATACGGAGGTGAAATTTATGCCAAGCGCAAAGGTTCTTGAAACTAAAAAGGAAAAGGTCGCAAAGCTTGCCGGACTGATAAAGAACTCCGCGGCGGGTGTGCTCGTTGATTACAAGGGTATTACCGTTGAGGAGGATACAAAGCTCAGGAGGGAGCTCAGGGCGGCGGACGTCAATTACTTTGTCGAAAAGAATTCAATGCTCCGCCTTGCGTTCAAGGAAGCCGGTCTGGAAAGCCTCGACTACGTTCTTGAGGGAACGACCGCCATCGCTCTTTCCGAAAAAGACCAGACTGCTCCGGCCCGCGTTCTCGGTAAGTTTGCCGAAAGCTCTAAGGACAAGTTCAACCTTAAGGCAGGATTTATCGGAGACGAGGTTTATGACGACAAGGGCGTCACCGCTCTTTCAAAAATCCCGTCCAGGGACGTTCTTCTTTCACAGCTTGTATACGCGCTGCAAAGCCCTGTGCAGAAGCTTGCCGCTACCCTTAAGGCTCTTGAGGAGAAAAAGGCTGAAGAGGTCGCATAACAGACTGTTTGTCTGTTCAAAAATGTAAAATACTAAAATTAATATTAAAGGAGATTAACGATTATGGCTTCCGAGAAAATTTTAAAATTTATTGAAGATATTAAGGCTTTGTCCGTTCTTGAACTTTCCGAGCTTGTTGACGCTATCCAGGAGGAATTCGGCGTTACCGCCGCTGTGGTGGTAGGCACAGGAGCAGCTCCCGCAGCAGCCGCAGAGGCTGAAAAGACTGACTTTGACGTTGTCCTTGTTTCCTTCGGCGAAAAGAAGATGGATGTTATCAAGGCTGTTAAGGATATTACCGGTCTTTCGCTTAAAGAAGCAAAGGAGCTTGTTGAATCTGCGCCTAAGGCAATTAAGGAAGGCGCTTCTAAGGCTGACGCCGAAGAGCTTAAGACAAAGCTTGAAACTGCCGGCGCCACCATTGAACTCAAGTAATAGAATTACTGTGATTATTAAAAGGACTGCCGTTCTTATCAGGCAGTCCTTTTTGGTTTATCACTCCGGTTTTCGGTATATATCATCTATGTACATCAAATTCCCCGAATGAAAAATGGCTCGCATAAACATTTCTTTCGCCGTCAAGCAAAACTTCTATTTTTTCTATTTCCGGCAGGCAGTAAAGGGTTTGAAACAAATTATTATGTAATGAACCGCTTGCAGTCGAACCCCTGTCAAAATTATATTTTTCATATATGTTCAAATCAACATACAGCTTAGTTCCCTCATACCAAATATCATCAATCATTATTCCGGAATGCTTAAGCATTTTTTCCTGCATATCATCGGCAAAATTATTAATTGAAACAGTATCATCCGTATACGGCATAAGTTCATAATTAAGCTTTCCGTCTTCGTAATACTCGTTTAAATCACCGGCGTTATAAAACTTTACGGTAATTTCTTCTTTTCCGGCGAGCGTATGCTTAACGCCGTCGTTCCCGCGTTTTTGTTTGTGAATATCCACTTTTTCAACCTTGAGCGTCCCGTCTTTATTTTTATTCAGCATATATGAATTAGCGTTTCCGCTTTCATCGGTAAGGACAAGGACGCGGATAGGCGAATATTCTGTTAAATAAGCTGAATAATACATTAAAAATCCGCTGTCCCAAGATGAAGGGAACCATATATCAAAAATTTTTCTGCCGAGCCAATAGTATGATTCATTATCCCAATCCTCGTAATATATTTCATATGACCTTATATCCATCATACGCCCTTCATAAGAAACCGTAATCGTTTCTGAGTTTGAATATAGATTGTCAAGCCCTATTAATGTGTAAACATTACGGGTTTCAGGTGAACTCTGCTCCGTATTATAACCTAACTCAATATAAAGCGGAATGCCATTTATTGTATCACGCGGTTCAATTATTTTATTTTCAACAGCTTCAGGATTTTCTGTTGTTTTTCCGGAAGTAACTGCGCTTGCTGATGAAACTGCCGCCGCTGCAGTTACAGCCGCTGACGCGGTTTTATCGGTAAACGCCGATGTTACGGCTGTTGTCTCTGACAGCTTTTCAGGCATACCAACGGTATTATTATCACAGCCGCCGAATAATACTGCGGCTACCGGAAACATAATAAATAAAACTATGTATTTTATATTCATCATTTATACCTTTTCTTCCGTTAAAATCTGTAAGATACTAATTTAAAGATACACCTTAAACAATAATATGTCAATAGTTTAATTTACTTTGTGATAAATTTGAAATATTACTGTAATTTTTCTGAAATAAGGTAAATTAAAGGGAGCTATACTTAAATAGCCCCTTAATGTTAGTTCATGATTCGTTTTGCAACGGCGTTTGCCCTTTCGTATATTTCCTCTTTGCCGCAGGTTGTGAATTCCCCGTTTTCATAAAGGATAACACCGTTGCACATAGTCAGCGCGACATTGGATTTTGAACCGCTGTATACGATGTTTTTAGGAATGTTGTTAAGCGGCTGCATATTGGGCTGTGAAAGGTCGATTACGATGAGGTCGGCTTTTTTGCCCTCCGCGATAATATCGCAGTCGTCAAGCCCCATAGCCAGAGCGCCGCCCGTGCAAGCCATTCTCAGAATATCCCCGGCGGGCATTGCGGAGGCGTCCTGAAGAGATACTTTCTGAAGTACGGCGGCAAGGTACATCTCCCTGAACATGTCAAGGGCGTTGTTGCTTGCCGGCCCGTCGGTGCCTATGGCAATATTCACCCCCGCGCCGTTCATATCGGCAAGTCTGGCTATTCCGCTTGCAAGCTTGCAGTTTGAGCCGGGGTTCGTAACCGCCCACAGGTTTTTCTCCCTGAATATTTCAATATCACGGTTGGTCATATGGACGCAGTGGAAGCCGCCGCCGCCGTACTCAAACAGCCCTGCCGATAAAAACAGCTCGGTGGGAGTCATGCCGTTATGACGTTCCATGCAGCCCTTTACTTCCGAAACGGTTTCGGAATTATGGGTATAAACCGGCTGTTTATATTTTTTTGACAATTCTGATATTCCTTTTAGTATATTTATACCTGTAGTATACTCAGCGTGAAATCCCAGACGATAGGAAACAAGCCCTTTTTCATCATAATTCCTGAATTTATTAAAATAGTCCTCCAGCCTTAAAAGAGCGGAATCGACTTCCGACGGGTCGTCGGTTCCCGAAACGCTTCCGCACATAACAGTACGGAAACCCGTGTCGGCGGAGGCTTTCGCGACATAGTCAGGCTCGAAATACATATCAAAGCAGGCTGTTATGCCGGAAGTAAGATATTCCATATGCGCAAGCCTTGTAAGCCAGTAAATATCCTCTCCGGTAAGCTGGTTCTCAAGGGGGAAGACCTTTTCAAAAAGCCATTCTTTAAGAGGCAGGTCATCCGCGTAGGAACGCAGAAACGTCATTGCCGAATGCGTATGGGCATTTTTGAACGAAGGCATTATAAGGTTTCCCTTAAGGTCAATCTGCCTGTCAAAACTGATATTCTCAGGTATTTCCTTAGGAACGCCGGCATATATGATTTTATCCTGAACAGTCCAGACTTCGCCGTGTTTTACTTCCATACCGGCAGAGAGGATTCTTGCTCCGAAAAATCTTATACTCATAGTAATATCATCTCCTATAATACATATTGTTATTTTAATAGTTTAGCCAGACTATCATAAAAAGGCGGTTCGCATATGCCTTTTTCGGTGATAATAGCAGTTATCAGGGAATTGTCGGTAACATCAAACGCGGGGTTATAGCATTTAACCGTTTCGGGAGCGACAGGCTCCTTAAAAAATTTAATTTTTATTTCGGACGGGTTACGGAACTCTATTTCTATATCATCTCCCGTTTTACAGTCAAAGTCGACCGTTGTTGACGGGCAGAAAACATAAAATGGGATATTATAATATTTGGCAAGGACGGCAATCCCGCTCGTGCCGATTTTATTAGCCGTATCCCCGTTTGCGGCAACCCGGTCGCATCCCGTAAAGCAGGCGTTTATAAAACCGTTTTTCATAACAGCCGACGCCATATTATCGCAAATCAGGGTTGTGTCAATCCCTGCCCTTTCAAGCTCAAAAACCGTAATCCTCGCTCCTTGCAGAAGGGGACGGGTTTCGCCGCAGAACACTTTAAAACGGTATCCGAGTTCATGCCCCAGGAAAAGCGTTCCCAGCCCGGTGCCGTACTTTGAAGTCGCAAGGGGACCGGCATTACAGTGGGTCAGTATGCCGTCCCCGCCGCTGACCAGTGAAAGCCCGTATCCGGAAATTGCTTTGCACATCAGTATGTCTTCTTCATGAACTGCGGCGCATTCCTTTTCGAGCAATGCAATAACATCAGGCATACAAAGATTTTTGTTATCCGTAACGGCTTTTTCCATGCGGTTTAAAGCGGCGCTCAGATTTACGGCGGTAGGACGGCACGAATTAATGAAGACCTTAATACGCATGAACTCTTTATAAAAGTCTTCATATGATGACATATCAAGTTTTTTTGCTGAAACATACATCCCGTAAGCGGCGCAAATCCCGATTGCGGGGGCTCCCCGCACCTTTAAACTGTAAATTGCCTCGTAAATCTGTTCCGGAGTGTAAAGATTAATGTATTCCAGTCTGTTCGGCAAAAGCGTCTGGTCGATTATAACAACGCTGTTTTTGTCTTCGGAGAGCTTTACGCTTTCAAGCTGCAAAGGAATATCCGTATTTTTCATTTACAGCTCACCTCTGTCTTTTTTGCGGCGCTTTAATTTATACAGGAAAACAACATCTCCGGCAATTGAAGCGCCTAAAACAATAATACCGACAATAACACCGTAAACCACACGTTCTTTGAAGCTCTTTGAATAAGAAACATATTCATCCCCGCCCGTAAAGCCAAGAAAAAATCCGATTGTAAAAATAACGCCGTATTTAGCAATCAGTTTTAACGCCCTGCCGGCATAATCATCCTTTTCCTGATGATTCTCAGGCTTATAATTGTTATGCGGGAAGCTTTGCATGCCCGTTTGATTGCTGTTTTGGGGTTCGTCAGGCATAATACCTCTTTTCAGACGCTGTTCTTCCTCAAATCTAAGCCGCTCCTCCATAGGAGACATATCATTAATATCAAGCATAAAATTCACCCGTCCTGTAAAAAACTTATCTTAATAAAAATAAAATTATTATAGTTCCCATTCGGACAGCTTTCAGTATTAAGAAATCAGCAGTTCAGTATTTTGCCGAACTATTATAAATTTCCATTATACTTTCAGTCACAAGCCTTTTAAAGAGGGGGGCTACTCTGTCGGCGGTTTCCTGAACCTCTTTGTGGGTAAGCGGCTGGTCTGTAATGCCGCATGCCATATTTGATATGCATGATATTCCAGCAACCTTCATGCCGCAGTGGTTTGCCGCAATAGCTTCGCAGGCTGTGGACATCCCGACGGCGTCGGCGCCCATGGTGCGTACCATTCGGATTTCGGCAGGCGATTCATAGTTAGGACCGGTAAGCTGGATGTAAACGCCCTCCTGAAGCTTTATTCCAAGCCGTTCTGCCGTATTCCTGACAATTCCCCTGAGATTTTTGTCATAAATGTTGCTCATATCGGGGAAACGGACTCCCAGCTCGCCGATATTCTCACCGATAAGCGGGGACGGTGCTAAGCATATATGGTCGGATATAAGCATGAAATCGCCGCAGGAATAATTAGTATTAACCCCTCCCGCCGCATTTGTAACAAACAGCGTCTCAGCTCCCATCATTTTCATGAGCCGGACTGGCAGCACGACATCCGCCATTGGATACCCCTCGTAATAATGTATGCGCCCCTGCATTATTACAACCCTGATATCCCCGATATAGCCGAATACAAAGCGTCCCTTATGCCCCGGAACTGTTGAAACAGGAAAATCTTCTATTTCGCTGTAATCAAGTATATATTCAGTCTTAATCCCGTCTGCATAATCGCCTAGACCCGAGCCAAGAATAAGGGCAAGGGAGGGCTTGAAATCAATCCTTTCACTGATGCTCCTCATGCAGTTCAAAAGCCGTTTAAACTGTTTGCTCATTTATCTGACCATCCTTTCGGGATTTTAATTATTCAGCGGACATTATCTTAATTATACCAAATATACAGGAAATGTCAATCAGAAATAAAAGAACAGTTATTATTTTAGACGCACGTTAAAATTACATACATAATAAATTAATTATTCAGTTAAAAAATAAGGTTTAAAAAAGTCGGTTTATAATATAAAATAAATGAATATGCAGTTATTTATTATAGATTTATTAAAGTAATTATTTTTAAGGAGGCAGCCTTATGGATTTATTTGACAGGATTGACAAAGAATATGCTTATGACGGCAGCCTCGGAGCTTTATATTCAAAGGAGAGTACGGAGTTCAGGCTTTGGGCTCCGCTCGCCGACAGCGTAACCGTTCGCCTTTACCATACCTGCCGCGACGAAAAACCGTTCAGGAAGCTGCCGATGACAAGAGGGAAAAGCGGTGTCTGGTTAAAAACCGCATACGGGAACCTGGACGGTATTTATTATACCTATCTGATTTCCAACGATAAAAACGAACAGGAAACCATAGATATTTATGCGAAATCAGCGGGCGTGAACGGCGCCATGGGACTGATTTTCGATTCTAAGGCGCTGAATCCGAAGGGATGGGACAAACAGCCGGAAATCCGCCTTGAAAATTATACGGACGCCTGCATATATGAGCTTCACGTACGTGACTTTTCGATTGACGGCAGCGGGAAATTCTGTTACAGGGGGCGTTTCCTTGCCTTTATTGAAAAGGGGCTTGTAAATGCGGCGGGAGATTCTATCGGTATCGACCATCTGAAAGAGCTTGGCATTACCCATGTTCAGCTTCTGCCGGTCTTTGATTACCATACCGTAAACGAAGCCGATTTCCACCGTCCTCAGTTTAACTGGGGTTATGACCCGATGAATTATAACGTGCCGGAGGGCTCCTATTCGACCGACCCTTATAACGGAAAAACAAGGGTTTCAGAATTCAAACGCCTTGTATACGCGCTGCATAACGCAGGAATAGGCGTTATTATGGACGTTGTATATAATCATACCTTTGCGACGGCTGATTCCGCTTTTACGCTGACGTTCCCGAAATATTACTACAGGCAGTGGGGAGGAGGCGAGCATTACGCAAACGGCTCGGGGTGCGGAAACGAAGTCGCCACCGAACGCAGAATGGTCAGGAAGTATATCATTGACAGCTTGGTTCACTGGATGACGGAATATAAGCTTGACGGCTTCAGATTTGACCTTATGGGTCTTTATGATATTGAGACAATGAATGAAATCAGCCGGGTACTCCGAAGGCTCAATCCCGATGTCATGCTTTACGGTGAAGGCTGGACGGGAGGGGATTCCCCCTATCCGTATGAAAAACGCGCTATGAAGCTCAATGCCTGCCATACGCCCGATTTCGCGTTTTTCAGCGACGACTTCAGGGATACCGTGAAAGGCAGCAGCTTCCATAATAAAGACAAGGGATATATCAACGGCAGGGACGGGGTTGAAAATTATGTAAGGGAAATAATTTCAGGCAGGGTGCCTCACCCTCAGCTTGAGAATCTTTATAAGTATTCCTGGACAAAAACCCCGGCGCAGACAATAAACTATGTAGAGGTTCATGATAACCTTACCCTATGGGATAAGCTTCATTATACCAATTCGACTGATTCTGAAGAAATACGCATAAAGCTGGACAAAATGTGCGCCGCCATGGTTTTTTTATCGCAGGGTATTCCGCTTATTCAGGCGGGGCAGGAATTTTTAAGGTCAAAGCCGCTTACGGGAGGAAATGTTTTTGACCATAACAGCTATAAGTCCCCCGATGCGGTGAACAGTATCAAATGGAACAGAAAAACCGAATATAAAAGTGTCTTTGAATATTACAGAGGTCTTATCGCTTTGCGGAAAGAGCACTCGGCTTTCCGAATGGTATCAAATGAGGATGTGTGCGGTAATCTGAAGTTTTTCGATAACCTGCCTAAGAAAATTGTCGGATTCGTGCTTTACAATGATAATCTTCTGAGTGAAATCATAGTGTTTTTCAACCCGAACGGTTATGCGGCGGAGTTGTTCGCATTCGGAGAATACGGCGTTTATGCCGACGGCGAATATGCCGGAGCGTCTCCTATCAGAACTGTCGAAGGCAAATATACGGTTGACGCATACAGCGTTATCGTTCTTGGCAAAAAATAAATAACTTATTATATGCAAATTAACTGTTTATATATTAAACGCTAAAAAATAATTGACAATCCTGTAATATTATGATATTATATATGTAAAATCTGAGTTAAAGAAGGTGTTTTATGGAAAAAACTGCTTCAATCAATAAACGGGCTCTTATTGCTGTTAATGTCGCAGTAGCTTTCATGTTAATCGGTTATCTTATCAAGCTTGGCAGCGGACGTACTTTTACGGATATTCTTGTAGCATTCAGTTTACCGCTTGTTTTTGACATAATAGCTTTGGTTATTTATTTTAACAGTAAATCTTCTCTGAAAGTGAGACTTTTCAGTATTCTTTCAATATTTACCATGATTACCCTGGCGCTTCTGGCAAAGCATAACCCGCTGACATATGTCCTTGGGTTTCCTATAATAATAACTTTCGGTTATTATAATGATTATAAGTTCACTTTGCGTTCCTGCATTGCATTTGTGCTGATAAATGTAGCGGCGGTAATCGCATATACGGTATCCGACCCCTCTTACTTAAAGGAATCCTCAAGTGAAATTATGTTTCAGGTCGCTTCGGGACTGTTCATTATGGTAACAATGCCGGCAAGCGTTAAGTTTATCGCCGACGACAATGCCAAGGCTCTTGAAAAGGAGCAGGCGTTTGCGGCGGAGACAAAAACCATGCTCACTAAAGCTACCGAAACAGCCGGTTTCATAAAGGATGTTATGGAACAGACCGGCATTTCTTCCGAAAAGCTTGCTTCTCAGTCACAGCATATGTCGGATTCAGCCCGGAATCTTTTAAATGAAACGGAAACGGGATTAGTGCGTATTAACGAGCTTAACGGAGCGATAGCCGAGTTCAAGCGGCAGATTAAGGAAAACGCCGATTATACCGAAAACTATATAAAGCTTGCTGAAAAATCCCAAAAGGACGCGGATAAATCAGACAAGCAAATGCAGAACGCCATCGAATCCATAAATAATATCAGGACCGTATCAAATGAAATAGCAAAAATAAACGAAACAATCGACGGGATTTCATTCCAGACCAATATCCTGGCTCTCAACGCCTCTGTGGAAGCGGCAAGGGCGGGCGCCGCCGGCAAAGGTTTTTCCGTTGTCGCCGAGGAGGTCAGGATGCTTTCTTCAAAAAGCGCCGTCGCCGCCAAAGAAACGGGTACTCTTATTGAACGGACGCTTGCCACCGTAAGCAAAGGCGATAAGGATATAAAATCAGCCGCTGAAACTATTGAAACAGTAAGCCGTAATTCATCAAATATGCTGGAAATTGCGGCTAAAACGTCAGAGCTTACAAAACGTCAGCTGGGAATGATGGAAAACGTAGGCAATCTTGTGGAAATCCTCAGCGGGCTTATTAATCATACTGCCACCGCCGCCGACAGCAACCTTGTTATAAGTACGGAGGTTCTTAAAGAAGCCGGAAATCTTCGTCAAATCGTAATAAACGGCGGGAATGTTAATTAGTTCCGTATCATTTTATCAAAGAAACCGCTTATGGGCAACCGCATATTTGAAAATATGCGGTTGCTTTATTTATAAATTATAAAAATAATTTTTTTACAATATATAAGTATAATTAAAGGAAAATTGTTCATTATAATATTATTCTCGATTAAACATAATTTAATCCGGTATTTGCCGCCGTCATTATAGGCGGGAGGATGCAATGAGTTTTATGCCATACTTGAAACTCATCGGCTGAAAGCTTGTATTATTCGAGAATATTTCTCATTTGTTTCTGATATTCTATTTTTTGTATGGATTTTTGAATAAAACTGTAACCGAATATTAACTTTTGCCTGAAAAAAAATATGAGTTTTGTAGATTTTGTTCAAAATAATGGTAGAATAACTTTAAAAAATTGTCAGAAATATTATTGTACTTAACGAGTATACTATGTTATAATTTAAACATAGTTTAACCCAGTATAAACCCTTTAAATTAAAAACAATATGATGGAGGAAACAAAAATGAAAATCAAGAAAATTCTTGCAGCCCTTGCAGCTTCTGCTTTGGCAGTTACCATGATGGGTATCACTGCTTTCGCCGCTCCTGTTGAAGGTGAAGACGATATTATCGATGACACAGACGTTATTGATGATACCGACGTTATCGAAGACACGGACGTTATTGAAGAAGAACCCGATGTTATCGACGTAGAACCCGATTTTGTTGAAGAACCTGTTGTACCCGTTCCTAATACAGGCAACTCACCGATAGCTCTTGCTGTTATACCTGTTGCGCTTGCAGCGGCAGCCGTTATCGCAAAGAAAGCTAAGTAATTAGTAAGAAATAAACGCAAACAGCCTGTCTTATTCAGACAGGCTGTTTTTTTGGCTGTTTATTACTTATAAAAAACTGTATAACTTAAAATATATTAGGAATAATAATTAATGCAGTTCCAATGCATTAATCGTTTTAAGTATACTGAATGATAATAATATTTAAAATGGTAAATATTATTGATAAAATTTACAAATACTGATAAATTTTTTATATAGATTATGCCAAAATGCACAATGTAAACGTTATTATTTTTTACAATATTGATATAGATTTTTCTATTGCATTGTTGTATAATGTTAGTATACTTATTTATGATAATAAGATAAACAAAATAAAAACAATTTGGAGGAGAAATTTTATGAAAATCAAAAAGATTCTGTCAGCCGCCGCGGCTGCCGTTACTGTGATTTCAGTTATGGCAATTTCCGCAAATGCGTTCACAGCCACACTTTCCGACAGCGGATTCAACGGCTGGGGCTTAACAGCTTCCAGCGATACTAAAGCGGATGTTACCGGCGACGGTACCTATACCGTTTCAATCGAATATCCTGAAGCAATTACAGTTACCGATTTCTTCGGCTTAATCACCGACGAAGCTGCCGAAGGCGTTGACGTCGACGGTTATTCAGCCGCTTATCCTGATATGGTAATTACCGTTGATTCGATTAAGGCTGACGGCGTTGAGCAGGAAAAGAGTCCCGACGCCGAAGGTATGAAGGCTGAAAGCGGCGTTCTCAGAGTTAATCTCTGGAACTCATATTTAGGCACAGAGCTTTATAAAAACTGGCTGGCAAGCGACTCTTTGGTCGGAGCCAAGAACCTTGAAGTAACATTCACAGTTACGGGAATGGGCGGCGCAGCTGATGCTCCCGCTTCCGACTCGACTACTGAAACCGCGGCCACAGGCAATGCGGCAGCAATCGCAATCGTTTCTGTAATGGCTATCGCCGGTATGGCTGCCGTTGCTTCCAGAAAAAGAAAGTAAGCTTTTATATCCCGGAAGTTAAAATTTATGAGGCTTGTAAAATACAAGCCTCATAATTATAATAATTTTACCATAGATAATGAAAGGAAGATTTTTATGAAACTAAAGAAAATTTTAGCGACTATTGTATGCTGCGCATTAACAATCGGTTCTACCGCAATCAGCGCAAGCGCCGCAGACCCGGTTGAGCTCAAGGTGTACGCTCAGGATACTTCCGTATGGGAGCTTTGCGAAGGAGCGGATTCACTGACGATTACAGGCGATGGTACTTATTCAATCTCCGCTGATTTAAAGGGATACAATCTGTTTGCAACTCTTTATATCAAGGATGTAACGGGAGCCGCAGCGCCCGCAGGTTATGAAAACGCCGTAATGACCGTTGATTCTATTATCCTTAACGGAAGCACAGGGCTTGAACTCACCCAGACTGAATTTCCGCTTGCCAATCCTGATTCGGGAATTATCGACGTATGCTTTGTAAACCAGTGGGCGGAAACTTATGTTACCAATGTTGAACTGAACGGTGAATCCTATAACTTTATGGACGGCGGCAATATTGTTGACGTTAATGACGTAACAATTAACTTTACAATTTCCGGACTTGGGGGAGAAGCCGCCGCAGATGATTCGGCTCCCGCTTCCGATTCCGCTACCGAAACTGCCGCTACGGGCAATACCGGCGCAGCCGCAGTTGTTTCCGTAATGGCTGTTGCGGGCGCAGCGGCTCTGGTTTCAAGGAAAAGAAAATAATTATATAAATTTGTTTTCATAAAATAAATTTATTAAAACCGGGCGTCCTGTGTAAAAATTACAGGATGCCCTGTTATTTTTAAATAAATACAATTATTGAACTAAAGATTTAACAAATATTTGAAAAATGAATATTAAATATATGTCAAATTAACTGATTAACGGCTTTTTTATT
>DBCY01000134.1 GCA_002293295.1 Ruminococcus sp. UBA946
TAAGTCCGCTTTTGTCCACTCCCATTCTATGCGATTACTTGACTAAGATACTTTATTTTGATATAATGAAAAAGCTCAGCAACTGTTTGTAAATATCATCTGTTACAATTTCAGTTATGATAACCCATGCTTATATTAAAACAGATTTACCGGAATGAAATCTGTTTTCCCGTGAATATAGGCGACGCTATGCTTATACTATGATATGGCTGTTATTATAAGAATAAACCCTCAAATTCCCTTATAACAAGGAGTTTGAGGGTTTTTTTCATTATTAAATAACCATTTTTATGGAATTAAATTTACAGATATAAATAAATAGTTAATTTTTTCTTAAATCATGTTGTAATTATTTCAGAATTATAGTATAATAGAGATAAATAGTTAATACAAAGATTTGCAAATTAAAAAAAGGGAGTATGTAAACATTCTCTAGTACCTCGTAACATCTAAAAGTTTAAATATAGTAAATAAAAATCATATCGCCGAAGGCGGTATTCCTTCATTGTTAATTGTTAATTTTTAATTGTTAATTGGTACTAGTATAATATATCAATCTGTTTATTGCCGGATTAACATTATATTTTGCTTTTATTAAACCAGAATATTTACGGAATTACATAATAATCCGTATAGCTTATATTATATATTAAGGGGTAAAGTTTGAAAGCTGTTATTTCAAGCTTAGGAGTTTTGTCAGTTTAAACAAAACTTCCGGAAGGGATGGTTATAAAAATGGAAGAATTAAAGCAAAAAGGTTCCTATGAATCCGGCACAGAAACAAAAACTGATGATTTAAAAGATACTATTGAAGCCGCTGTCGATTCGGCAATAGAAATTTCTGTTTCAGGAAATCAGTGTGAAGCTTATATTACTGTAACTGAACCTAAAAACGGAGGTAAGGAACCCACATACGAACAAATTTTAAGGGAAATTGAGCTTAATGCCGTTGTTTACGGTATTAAGGAGAATATTCTTCATTCAATACTGGATGAAAAGAAATTTAACCGCAGGTATTGTTTTGCGTCATATACCCCTGCAGTCAGCGGTAATGACGGGGATATTACCTATCGGTTCACGAAAGAAAACAACCTTGCGCCAGTTGAGGATGAGCGCGGTTTCGTAAACTATAAAGACCTCGGAGTTGTCAGGAATATTTCTGAGGGAGATGTTATTGCCGATATAACTCACCCTACCGAGGGAACTAACGGAACTGACGTCCGCGGAAACGTACTGAAATGCATACCGGGGAAAAAAGCAAAATTCACGATAGGGCCGAATACCAAGCTGACCGACGACGGTACCCGGATTATATCTTTGATTGACGGAAATCTTAATTATAAAAGCGGAGCTTTTGTTGTGGACAGCGTCGTAAATATTAACGGGGATGTAGATTCGTCGGTAGGAAATATTGATTTTACGGGCGATGTGGTTATAAAAGGCGATGTTCTTGAAGGATTCAAGGTAATATCGAAAGCAAATATTATAATAAACGGAAGCATTAACGGCGCCGTTATCGAAGCCGGCGGGGATATTGTCATCAGAAAAGGGTGTATTAATTCTCAGATTACTTCCGAGGGTAATGTATCGGTTAATTTCTGTGAGTATTCAAAAATCAAGTGCGGCGGCGACCTTACATCAACTAATTTTGTTATCTGCGACGTTTACTGCGGCGGGAACCTTATGACCAAAGGAAGCGGCGGAGGTCTGCACGGAGGGAAATATACCTGCCTGCTCAGTGTCGACGTCCAGAATATAGGTACGAAAAATTATACCAAAACCGAGCTTTCCGTTGGCAATAACGCTATACTTACAAACGAAAAAATCAATCTGACGGCTAACATAGCCGACATCGAACGCAGGATTAACGATATTAACCTGGCTGTTAATTATCTTAAGGGTAAGCAGAAGGAGTTAAAACGCCTGCCGGAGGAAAAGGAAAAACTCCTAGGCACAAGCATACGCCAAAAAGTAATTTTCGGAGTTGAAGTATCCAAGCTCCAGAAACGCATTTCCGAAATTGATGAACTGCTGATGAAACGTCAGTTTTTGTCCGTCGGCTGTACGGGCGTTATATATCCCAATGTAAAAATTATAATAAATGACGAGGCTATAAAAATTGAGGATGAATATCACAGAAGCAGGGTATTCCTTGACTCGGAAGGAGAAATTCAAATAGGTTCGTTTTAGACAGGAAGAAGGGGAGTTAATGAAAAAAACGAGTTTTATTCTTGTTATTCTGCTTTACATAATAATGATTAACGCATATACATGGGAAAATAATATTTTATCGAATATTATTCCGGATGAACCCATGAGGATTATAAATAATATTATTTTCATTGCGGTATTAATTCTGCCGGTACTTAATATCATAAGCGGATTTACGCGGCACAGGGCTGTACATAAAAACCCCGTTTTGGCCAAGTCGGCAAGCATTAATATCCTTATACAGAAAATAATGATGACTGCAGTTTATGTCGGTTTGAATGTATTCGGCTTTTTAGTTTCTTTTGTTTTGCTTTTTTTCGCATTGTTACCCGTTTCGTTCGCTGTAGTCGCGCTGGCGGTTTTTTATTCGTACGTACTTATGCTTTCGACGTCCGTTCCCGCGGTTTCGCTTCTTATTGCGGATTTCAGGAACGGCGTGTACAGCAAAAAGCAGCTTGTTTTAGGAATTATTCTGCAGTTTGTTTTTATCATTGAAATTTTCGGTTATATCTATCTTTTTATAAAAAGGCGTAAGTATTTTAAGAAACAGGCGGAAGCTTTAATTACCGTATAATATTATTAAATTATTTAATATAATAACTATATTGTTTGAT
>DBCY01000029.1 GCA_002293295.1 Ruminococcus sp. UBA946
CTTGATATTAAAAAAAGCAACTGGATATTATACAACATAATAATGCTTGTATTTCTGATTATTTCACTGACATTTATGTTAATTTATCCGCAGACAGCTCAGTCTGATGATTTTAAAGTTATCTATTTGGTTGTTTCCCTTGCGTTTTTGATTATGAGCCTTATAGTGATTTATTTCTTTACTGAAATATGCGCATACTTCCATCATCAGAAAAGGGCTTTTATTCTTGAATCGAATTATTCGATACTTGAGGAACAGATGTCTCTGCAAAGCCAGATGTCAAAAAAGCTGAAGATAATGCGTCATGATATCAGAAATCATATTTCAAATATCAGTTTTCTGCTGAAAAAAGGCGCCGTGGACGAAGCTATACAAATCCTTGAAAAAATCAAAGGGGATACCGGAAAACTTAATATCGGGTTTCTCGAATCAACGGGAAACAATATTATTGACATAATTGTTTCGTATAAAGCGGCGGTCTGCGAAAAAAGGAATATTAAATTCAAATACCGATATGAAGCCATACCGAAACTGAAAATCAGCGCGGCTGACATATCCTCGCTGCTTTCAAATCTGCTTGACAACGCTGTTGAAGCCGCTGAAAAAAGCGAAGAAAGGTTTATTGAACTTGATATATTAATGTATAAGAATTATTTATCGGTTATTGTTAAGAATTCCTTTGCCTCCTATGAATTAAATAACAGGGGTTTATTAACCAGCACTAAAAAAGACAAGGAATATCACGGTTACGGGATGGAGATTATTTCTGAAATAGCGAAAAAATACGACGGCCGTTTTTCCTGGGAATCCAACGGAAACACTTTTATTTCAAAAGCGCATGTTAAAGATACAGAGGTAAAGTAATATACATAATTTGACTGTTATTCCAATATATCCTTAGTATTTTACATTATTATTACGGAATTAAACCTATTATTACGGTTTTTTGACCTTTAACGTAATACCTATTGACTTTTTTCTGTAATCTGATATAATTCAGACATAACAAAACAAGCATGCATGCGTTTTGAAATCTAAGGCTCTCCGAAAATATTATTACTCCTTTTTACGGCGAAAAGAAATCCGTCTGCAGACGGTTCAGCAATTTACGCCGCGGGAGAAACATTTAAACCGGCACCGAGTCCGGATATGAATTGTTGTTTACATGAATAAGGTTTTAGGGGAGTTCTTTAAAAAACGGAGGTGATAATGTGAAAAATGCAATTCTAAAAATTATCGCAAAGGCGGCTGAAAAATCCATTAAATCTGCGAATAATAAAACTTGCGAAGCCTGGAGCTATCAGCCTGTTGCGCCTAAAAACATTAAAAATTTCAAAAAGTGAGACATAACTCCTGACGGAAATTAAATGCTGTCTATCGTTGCCGCAAATATNNAATGATTTCAAAAATATCACGCATGATTATACATTTTTCTCAATCACGATTCTATATATGTATCATTTTATTTTTGCAGACTGCACAACAATATGCAGTCTGCCTTTTTTGTAATTTTCCATATTACCAGCAAATGTAATATTAATGTTATTTTTTTTACATAATTTAACCGATTTTATCAATTATTTTACCGATATTATAAAAGATATTGACCATCTAAAATAATTATAATATAATGTTTTTACTATGTTAATTATAAAAATCGCATAGGAATATTCATGTTATGAGGTGTTTCCAATGGATAAATAAATTTATTCTAAAATTGAAAATATTTTTAAATTAATTAATAATTAAAAGGAAAGAAATATGAAGATTAAGAAAATAATAGCTATGGCATTATCATTTATATTAATAGTGCTATCGTCAACGAAAGTATATGCANNAAGATATAAATATTGATAAAATAATTAACAATTTAGAAACTATTGACCCCAGTGAAATGCCAGAAGGAGTAACACCCTTAGAATTTGCAAGTGAAGATGATTTTTTAGATTTTTATTTAGCAACTTGTGACGGTATTAATATAGTTATGGATGATAACTGTGGGGTGTTTGAAAACCTTATATTGCCTTTTGCTTATATTGGCAATTATCCTGGTACTTATTCGACAAGAAAAGATTTAATTAAAATAGGTGCTTCAATTACATATATAAATTTAACAACAAACTATACTTATGCAACTGAAAATACTTATGGTCCTATTCAAATACCTCGGAATATATTTACAAATGCTTCTTGTGCTGTGAGTTTAAACGGTTTAACACTAGGTATAGTTTTATCTAGTACTAATAATATATCTACATATAGTGGTAACACTTGTTCATCTATTGCTACCGGTATAGCAGAGTATTACGTAATTATTGAAGGTGGTATAAAATATTATACTGAAAATTTCACAATTAGCCACACATTCTCAATTTAATACTTAGGAGCTGATTGTTATTTATTTTGAATTGATGACCACGATAAACTTATTTTTGAATATAATCCTTTTAGTAGTTGTAATATTTATCGGCATTAGAATTATAAGGATATTGAAAAATTCTTTGAACGGCAGGCAGGAAAAGTTTGCTGCCAACATTAAATCCAAAGACCATGACAAAATTTCATAATTAATTTAAACCAAACGGAGCAGGATTGCATTTATGCAATCCTGCTCCGTTAATGAGACAGAATATTATGGCATTATTCCGGTTCGGATTTGTTTTTGAGCAAATCTATGGCGTTAATAACTATTTTCGGGAGCGGAACCCCTAGAATGCCCGCGTTTTCAACGATTGAAATAAGCTCGTTCACTAAAAAGCCGATAATAACCGCAGTGCGTATGTATCCGGTATTCAAAGATATATCAAGCCTGTTGGCAATCAGAACAAAAGTTATCATAACGCATTTTTTTACAAGCCCTTTAAAGCATTCGGACGAACTCAGAGAACCGGTTCCTGTTTTTTTTGATTTCATAAAAAAAGCAATAATAAGCCCGGTAATAAAATCCAGTCCCATAAATATAAAGAGCGTTATCAAATCATCCGACCATCCGCCTAAAGCATTTGCTGCCGCGCCTCCCGCAACGGACAAAATACACATAACTGAAATCTGCACTTTACTCATATTATAAATCCTTTCCTGATGTTTTGTATATTTGGACAGAATATCACTTCTTTAATATTTTATTCCTCGAATAATTTATTAAAGGCTTGTCCTGTCAATGATGTGACTTTAATAATAAAGAAAATCTCCCTGCAAACCGCCAAGCAATTGCAGGGGATTTTCAATGCAATTTACGTTTAATTGCTTATAGTTTTTTTAACGGTTTTCATTTTCAACTCATTTGCAAGAGTATAAGCAAGCTCGTCGGCGTCGCCGGAGGATAAACCTGCTTTTGATGCCGAAACTTCATAAGTTTTGTCAGGCTGGTTTGAATATCCGTTCAGACCGGCTGTTTTCATAAGTGAAGGGAAATCCTTATAGCAGTAATTCAAATCAACATCGCCGGAAATGCCGTTTACTTTGCCCTTCCACGAATACTGCCATATATCATGGCCGTCGCAGTATTCAGGCTGAACATTCTCAACCCGCGCAACCCAGCAGGTATACCTTTTTGCAAAATCGGACTGCCAGTTTGAGCTGTAAAAGCTGTCGAAGCTGTAAAGGCCCGCCCAGTATTTATTAAGCTCCAGAACTTCACAGAAAGCGGACGCAATCGCAGAGCTTAAAGTCTTTCCCAAAGCCACCTGCGCCTTTTCCTCCATATCGAAGTAAACGGGCAGCTCAAACTGCTTTCCCTTGATAACGGAAAGGCATACGTTTGCTTCCAGTCTTGCATCCTCAACGGTTGTGGCATAACTGTACCAGTAAGCGCCGCAGGGGATTTTATTATTCTTGCAGCCGGTATAATTCTCGTCGAACTTAGGGTCCTTCTGACTGATGACCTTTCCGTATCCGGCGCGGATAATGGCGAAATCAACGCCGTGTTCCTTAACGGCTTTCCAGTTGATGGTGCCGTTATGCTTTGAAACGTCTATACCCATATATTTTGCCATACTATAACCACCTTTTTTAAAGTATCTGATATTATCGTTTATACAATATACTATGTAAAACAACAAGTTTTGACAATGGTCTTATTATAATAACCGAACGTGCATTAAATTTCCTGAAATTAAGACAACCCGCAGTGTTCTGAAAGCCAGGCTGCATTTTTCCTTATTTCAGCGGCGGTATGTGCTTTATTATGCAGTGAAAAATACTTTATGTTATATTCGGTTTCAAATATGTAAGACGGGGGATTTACCGGCAAAGGGTCATTATTGTATTTCAGCGAATAAAAGGTTATTTTATTTGCCCGGTATGAAGTAGAATTTGACACGTCGAATATAAGTATCCCGTTCAAATAATACTTGATTGCCTTTGATGTTCTGGATACTGTCACGCATAAATAATCATCCAGCGATGTATTATGCTCCCGGTATGTGCCGTTTATTTTTATTCCGGCGTAATTATTCGCGGTTGCCCGGTTCATAATATCAAGAGTATACGAGGAGTTATAAGCCCATGAAATATTATATGTTATATAATTGCTTGACATGGTATTTTTTTTAAGCGCATATACGGCATATAAAGTATATTCAGGCGGTTCCTGAATATCGATATATCCTATGCTGAATGGTTCTCCGAGCCTTCCCATACACACCGAATTTTCTTCCTCATTATAAAAATGAGTGCTTCCGATCAGGCGCATATTTTCCGGGCCCGATTTATTCAGCCATATGCCTGTTTCCCGGTCATAAGAAGCTTTATCTGCAGAATCAAGTTCTGCTATTTTACCCCCGGAATAAGGCATTGGCTTTGGTACCCTCCCACCGCCTCCGTTAAAAAACGGCAATTCTGACCACATATGTATTCCGTCCCCTATTTTTATTGAAGGAATATTACCGTTATAAGAAACGGCAATATATCCGGACGGAAGAATTTTTCCGTAAACCGCCCATTCGATTTCAGTCTTACAGGATGAAAGCACATTACTGAGAATTTCAGGAATGGAAACAATATCTTCCAATACAATCAACACCTTCCCGGTTTAGTCTACAGTCCAATGACAACAACTTAAGAAATTTTACTTTACAATAAGATTCCAGATTCCAGANNCTGACCACTGACCACTGACCGCTTATGATTAGAAAGTTATTAGTTTTCTGCTTAAGTTGTTGACATTGGTCTACAGTCCTGAAATTTCTATACTTCCTGAATAATAATAACGCCGTGCGTACCATTTGTAGCATATTCCGGAGTTAAACTAACCCCGCCTTCGCCGATAACACAGCTGATAACAGTCCCTTCGGATATAGATTCAACAGCCGCGTTTATTTTACCCGCCCTTCCGGGATA
>DBCY01000214.1 GCA_002293295.1 Ruminococcus sp. UBA946
ATTATTCAGCAGACATTAAATAACTATATTTTACATTGATATTGTAAATAGAATTCAGGTGTATAATGAAAAAGTATTTGTATATAATTACAATTTGCTTATTTATAATAACCGTTACAGCTTGTTCCGATAAAACTGACGGCAATAAATTATTAAATAAAACAACAGCATTAAACAATAACATACCTTCAATTAACATGTCAGATTCTGAAAAAACATCTTTACTGGAATTTGATTTGGTTTTCGGAATGCCGCCCGGAATAAAGGTTGAAACATACATTAACTCAACCTTCCCGATAGATACAAATTATCTTTTATCAATAGGTACGCCCGACTATGTCTTAGAAGATGTCAAAGGACAAAACGCCGGTAATTCCATTACTGTTGATTCTCCGGAATATATTTACTATTTTATTGATAAAAGTATTATGAACAACTATAACGGCAACCTGAAGATATATGCTGTCGAAAAATATAATTATCAAAAACAATGTGTTTTTGATATTGGAGAGCATACTGACTTGAAAGCAACAGAAATACTTTCAGCTGTTTATTATGACGGTTGTCTTTATTGGTCAGGCTATTATTTAACATCAGATGAATGGTTTATAGTAGAATTTGATACAAATTCAAAAACTGCTGAGATATTATTGAATTATACCGATTTACCGTCAGGAATAGTTCCGATTTTGTCATGTGATTCCGATGGACTGTACTGGTACACTGGGAAAGAGGAAAACGGCATAATTACTTATGGTATTATGAATTATAGTAAAGATACAGGATTAAAAAGCTTGTTTTCAAATATACATTGCCCGAATCCTTTTACCAGATTTACAGCTGATAACAACAGCTATTGTTATATTGCCGGAGGTAATTTCAATTACAGCAACGATAATTCAAGTTTTTCATTATCTTTAGATGATTATAATCATACAGATTTCTATGCTTCATCCGATAACTTTATAATATGGGAAGAACTGCCGGAAGCAAATAACTATACCAGTATTGAAATAAATATTTATGACATTGCTCAGAATAAAATAATTCATGTCAATGATAAAGAACTGAACGGAATGATAAACGGATGCGGTATTATAGGTAAATATCCGTATATAAATTTGATTTCCAATGATTACGGCAGCACTGATTACAGAGGAATTTGCTTAATAGATACAGACAGTAAAAAGATATATAGTATTTCTGATGAACTTGGTGAAAATGAATTCAACCGCGGTCAGAAACTAGAAAACGGTTCGGTCTTTTTTAAAGGAAAAGATAATAGCTTCAATATATCATTTCAAAGCCGGTAATAAACAAATACTTTACTTGAAAAAATGCGTATCCGGAAATTTCAGATACGCATTTTTTTATTCATCTTTAATCTGTTCATTTTCCCTGTTGTCAGTTATATGTATGCTATCTTTTTCTTTTTGCAGCATATCCTTTGACAGCTCAAGGAAATCCGGGTAGCCGGGTTCATTTTTCAGGGTCACGTCTGCGTCGTAAACACCTAAAAGCCAGAAATAAACAGCCGTTCCGAATAATGAAAAAGGCGCCAGAATTATGCTTACACCCCCGGAAAGGATAAGGTACACAGCGAACGCGGCATAGAAAACCATGGTTGTTGTAATCAATGCCCTTTTAAGCATACAGGCAAAAAATGACACCGCCATTAAAACTACGGCGAACAAAAGGAGCAGGGGGCTTATGTTTTCAAGAACGGTTTCATCCCTTAGAAGGAATATAAAATTATAAAGCGATTTTATACCGGCGAAAATAAACACGGCTATACTGTAAAACGCGGAGAATTTAACAGCCTTATCCCTCCGGCGGTTGATTTCATTCATGCATTCGCGTTTCTGCCGCATTGACATAGAGTGAATATCGCCGGGTTTAAAGGATAATATTTTCTTAAACCGTCCCATTCCAGTATCCCCCTTGTTTTATCCGGCAGCCGGCTGATTCTGTATGTTTTTATTCAGATAATTAGTCCATAGCTCAACGGCGTTGTCATAATTCCTTTTAAATCTCTCATAGTTTACACCCGGGACGTCCCGTGGCTCCCTGAAACCTATGAATAAATCGTCAGCCATGCCGGGGTAACCGGCATCCTCGGCAAAACCCGTACCTTTAAGCATATAACCGTAAATACCGGAATTTTCATCGTCACGGAAAACAAACCGCATATCGGCAAGCACACCCTCGTTTATGCCGAGCGTACCGACAGCTTTTTCGTCTCCGATTACTATTATTGAATCCTCGGACTGAAATTCGGCTATAAGCTTGGTCTGATTAGCCTGCGTATAATAATAATCGGAGCTGCTTGCCTCGTCGGGAACGGCGGGAAGATATGCAACCCTTACCTTAACTTCGCCGTCGTCGTTATAATCCTTGCAGTAAGCTTCAAATACCTCCGTCATTTTTTCGGTATGGTAATAAAATTCCCCGTCCGTAGCTATAATCATAACGGTAACGTCTGGGTACACCTGCCTTGCCATATCATAAACGAAGAATACGGCAATTATAAGGATAAAAGCCCCCGCAAGCATATATCCCTTGTTATGATAAATGAAGTTCCCTATTCTTTCCTTTAAGCTGTATTCCTTAACAGTCTTTTCCTCTTTCGGCAGGGCGGATTCGTCCAGTACGCCGCTTTTAATCTTCAGCAGCTCAATACGGTCCTTTTCGAGCTTTTTGCCGTATTCCTCTCGCCGCAGCCGTTCATGTTCGGCAAGCCTTTTAGTTTCCTGAGCCGCCTGTTCGATTTCGGCTTTCCTCTCGCGCTCGTTGACCCTGCGGACGGTATCCATGAACGAATTCTTCTTTTTCTTGTCAGGCAATTTTATTTCACTTCCTATTTTTATACCAATGGTAACAACTTAAGAGANNCAGAAATCTGACCACTGACCACTGCTCACTGTCCACTTATGATTAGAAAGTTATTCGTTTTTTGCTTAAGTTGTTGACATTGATTTTTATACAGTAAAATGTAATAGTACGGGTATTTTTATCAGGTAATACTATTATGCATCGATACGTAATTCTTTTAATAACGAATCGGTGCCGGTATTGTTTTGGTTTACTTCCGCAAAAGAAATTCCGAATATTCCCACCAAATCGGTTTCAAAATCATTTTCATCATAATAAGAAATCACTAACAGGTATTCATTTGTTCCATCTGTTTTAATTTCTCGACAGGTACTGAACTTCACCATTCTTGCCTTGCCATCTTCATTCCATTCCCCGCTGCCGCTGGCATAACGGGTTTGGTATGAAATAACCTTACCATCCATGAATCCAAAGGTTTCTTGAATTTGTTGTTTAATATAACTATCCGTTATCTCCCTGATAACCGGCATATTTCTTTTTATATGAAAGAGGACTTATGCCGACCAGCTTTTTAAATTTATTGTGGAAATAATTTATATTCGAATACCCTACCATTTCAGCCACCTCATACACCTTATGCTCTTCCATTGAAAGCAGTCTTTTAGCCTCGGTAATCCTGATGCCGTCAAGGTAATTGTTGAAGTTGTCGCCCGTATACTGATGAAAAACCTTTCCGAGGTATGCGCTGTTATAGCCGAAAATCCCCGCAAGCATTTCAAGCTTAAGCTCCCTTGTGTAATTTGCCTTTATATACTGCACTACCCGCTCCATCGTGCTTTTGGTGGTTTTACCGAAGTATGTGTTTGAAATCCCGGATAACGTCTCCTTGAGCATTTCAATTATTTCAAACAGGCTGTTCATGGAGCTTATTATGCGGGCTGTGTCTTCTTCAAACGCTGTTTCGGATTTTTTATCGCCGAAATTTTTTATAAGACGGGATTTAAAATCCATAACGAGGGTTATGCATATAACCTTAATCCGTTCGGGGGTGAGTCCGTTTTTGCATAGGGTGTCCTGAAGCTGTTCAAGGGAAGCCTCAAGCTTGGGTATATCGTTGATTTCAATATACGCGTAAATCTGCCTCGCGGCTTCGTCCAGCTCGTTAAGGTCACCCGTACTGCTTTTACTTGCGTTTTCCGACGTCACAACTCCGTAATGAAGATAAAGGAACCTGTTCTTATAAAGGGAATCGGCGGAGTAATATGACTGTTTAATCATATAAATGCCCGTCGCCGTCAAACCTAAGGTAATAAAAACCTTTCTCATATGGATTTTATTCAGCTTCATTAAAAAGTCGATAATCCGGCTGCGCTTCCAGCCCTTAAAAAGAACGGCAAGCATTCCGCTTAAATCGGTGGTGATAACGTCTACGTCATTATTTCCTTGTATTTCATTATATACGGATTCGAGAAGAGCCGATTGCTCTTCCTCCGAACATTCGGCGGCGGCGCTGATTAACGCAACATCGTAATTCCGGTAGCTGTATGAAGAGATATCCATACTGCCGAATGCCTGCCTGTCGCCAAGAAGAAGAGCTTTGACAAGCTTTTCATTTATATACTCATTGCCTTTGTCGGCATAATAGCTGCTTTGGCGTTCGTTCAGAATTTGATAATGCACATCTTTCAGCGCCTTAATGAGTTCGTCCTCGTCAAGAGGTTTTAAGATGAACTGCTTTACTCCCAGCTGCATTGCCTCTTTGGCATAAGTAAAGTCAGAATACCCCGAAAGGATAAGGCATTTGCCCTTGAAACCGTTTTTACAGGCAGCCTCAATCATTTGAATACCCGTCATTCCGGGCATTTTCACATCTGCGATGACTATATCGGGTTTTAAGCTGAGGATTTTGGAAAGGCCTTCGTCCCCGTCCCCGGCTTCCGCGATAACGGCAAGTCCCAGCTCATCCCAGGGAATCATAATTCTTATGCCGTTCCTGACATTAGGTTCATCATCCACCAGCAAAACTCTTAACACAAAACATACCTCCTGTTATGGTAAATTATACTATACAGCAGCTTAACAGCTTTGCGCAGCTCACTCAGTTCCGGTTTAAAAACCCCTGAGTGTTTTAAACTTAACCTACTATATTGTCCGCGTTATTTTTAAACGCCAGTTTATCACTGACATCCCTCGGAAGCGTAACGGATACAAGAGTACCCTTCCCCTCGGTGCTTTTAACGGTAATTCCGTAAGCTTCGCCGTGATACATTTTTATTCTCTTGTTGACATTGGTAAGACCGATGTTCTTGCCTGAAGACGTATCGTTTTTTATAAGCCGGTTCCTCAGAACAGCCAGCTTTTCATCCGTGATGCCCTGTCCGTTGTCGGATACGTCAATAACAACATTATCGTTTTTATAATAAACCCTTATTTTAATATTCCCGTTTGACTTGACTCCCTCAACACCGTGTACGAACGCATTTTCCGCAATCGGCTGAATTATCAGCGGCAGTATTCTGTAATTCCTGTCAACCTCGCAGTATATCGAGTATGTCACGCGTTCGCCGAAACGCGCTTTTTGCAGCTCAAGGTAACTGTTGGTAAATTCAAGCTCCGATTCAAGAGTAACCGTTTCATCCTTGACCTCAAGGCAGCGGCGCATGAATTTACCCAGCTTTTTGACAAGCCCAGCCGTTTCCTTGTCGCCGTTGAAATATGCCTTCATACGTATAGTTTCAAGCGTATTATAAAGGAAGTGAGGATTAATCTGGCTGGCGAGGGCTTTGAACTCAGCCTCAAGCTGGTCGGATTTAAAGGACTCCGACTGTATTTTCGCTTCATATGCGACCTTAATCAGCATCTGAATGCTGTCCACCATCTGCTGCAAATCTGAATAAAGGTCAAAAATTTCATCCGAGCCTTTAATCTTTTTTTCCAGTTTAAAGTTACCGTTGGCGACGTTATGCATCTCGTTTTTAAGGAAATGTATACGCCTGGAGAACATACTGGAAAACAGAATAGTAAACAGCACGGAAAGGATTGCGCATAACGACATATACCAGACATAAATAACCGTAATATTTTCAGTGCTTTCATATATCATGCTGAAAGGCTTGACAAGGTATATCTGAAAAATATTCGACGTATTTTCATAGTCAAAATATGAAACTATTGCATTCCCCCTCTGGGTCAGAATATTATTGTCGAAAATCTCAAACGTATCGGACGTTCCCGGATAGAATCTTATGTTGTTGTTGGGTATTACATTCCCGATTGTAATGCCGGGAATATTACTGTAAAAAACGATATTGTCGTGTACGGAAAAAACAACGTCAAAAATCTCGTCTTTCATAAGCGTTTCAATCCAGCCGGTATTCAATGAAAATACCATTACGCCCGTAAACTCCCCGTCTGAGTTATAAACAGCCCTTACAAGGCTTAAATTGAGGCTCTCGTTATCAGGGTTCTTTATAACATACCACTTTTGCTCATGAGCGGAATCGGCGCTTGAATACCAGTATGAATCGGCTACAACCGGAGTAACCTTCTTAAAATTATTATTATATAAAAAACCATCAATATCAAGGTAAAAGGTGATGTTTTCAAACTGAGGATAAGCGTCGAGATATTCGTCAATTATGTTGTTATTGTCATAAAATTCACGGTAATCCAAAGCCGAATCAAAATTATCATTTATAAGGTATTGAAGGTCAGGGTCGCTGTAAACCCGTTCGGAAATGCTTATTGTCGTAAAAATCGTATCCTTGAGGCGGTTTGCGAGATTTTCCGCGTCGTTGTAGCCCTGCTTGATTATATTATCCTGTAAAATACCGTTGGTGTTTATTATGAGATAGACCCCCGCGGAGAAAACTGGCACAATAACACAAATGCACATAAATATCATCTTATTGCGCATTTTTGTGTTAAGGATAAATTTTACGGGATTGAACATTACGGTTTCCTTTCCGAATATCTTTGGGTATACGTATTAATAATATTACACCAATATAATTTTAACATATTTATTATAAAAATGTATGATTATTTTGTGAATTTGTTCATTATTTTAATAATAGTTTATAATTACAACCGTATCTGTCCAATTGTCAACTGAAAGCAGGCGATGAGAACAGATTGTTCTGACTGTGGATTAGTATCAAACTTTATTCCGTAAAACAGGTGACTTTTATTGAATATTATGTTATAATATATATATACCGAACAATTTACACAACTTGAAAGGCATGGTCATATATATGAAAAAGAAATCCGGAGTATTTTTAATTTCTGTTATAATATTAATCCTTGCCGCGGCAACGGGGTGCAGCGGCAGAAAAGCCGATGATATTGCGGTTGAAGGTATACGCGAGTTTGAAAAGGGCAATTATGCGCAGGCTCTTGAAAAGCTCAGGCTTGCCGAGGAATACGGTGTTGATGAGTTCAGCGAGGAGAAGCTTTATTTTTCAATAGGAGGGGTACTGTTCAGGCTTGAGGATTATCAGGGCAGCATAGACGCATACCTGACGGCGATTGACGTTAATCCCGGCAGCTTTGACAGCTGGGCGAGCCTAGGCGTGGCATACCGTGAAACCGGCGATAATGAAAAAGCTGACGAGGCTTACGAAAAGGCGCTTTCCCTTGACCCGGAGGATGAAACCTCAGTGCTTTTATACGACAACCTCGGCTATAAGTACATCACTGAAAACAAACCGTTTCATGCAATAAAATACCTTGAAAAGGCGGAAGAGCTGTCCCCTGAAAACGCGGCGACATACGGTCTGCTTTCAATGGCTTACGCTATGGGGTATGAATATGAAAAATCAGACGAAGCCTTCCAAAAGGCTGAGGAGCTGGGGTATTCCCAAATTGAAACTCTGTCCGAGAGAATACGGGAAATAAAAGCTGACAGATGAACCGGGGGTTCATCTGTCAGTATCAATTAATAATTAAAAATTAACA
>DBCY01000152.1:0-2031 GCA_002293295.1 Ruminococcus sp. UBA946
TACTGCAATTATAAAAATTACTCCAAAAATAAATATAATAAGGGATACCCCTGTATCCTTCATAAAGTAAAGAAGGAAAACACCCAGCAGAAACGGAATTATAACCGCTTTGTAGTCAATAATACTGTTACCTATATAAATCCCTGAAGTTACCAGCGACCCGGACAGCATCCATAATCCGGAAGAAAGCATACCGAAGAATATTATAAAAAGGAAATGCCGGATAATTATACCGGAAAGCAAGGTTTTCCGCGGCTTTGCGGAATTTTCTCCCGGGGAAGCCTGTCTGTAAAAGGTATTGTAGGTTTCCTTTTTCATTTCGGCAATTTCCCTGTTGAACTGTCTGATTTTTTCTTTTTCTTCTTTTTTCATATGCATGAACCTTATCTTTCACATAACAGGCTCTTACTCGGCTTCGGCGGCTTTCATCATAACGGCGCATTCTATGCGTTTCTTTTGTATTTCGCAGGACATTTTATGAGCTGAATTAATACTGCGGTTGAAAATGTAGTTGTTTGCGCTGCATCCCCCGCTGCAGTAAAACTTTGCCCAGCATTTTTTACAGTCCTCTTTGGCGTAGATATGAGTGCCGGCAAATTCGGCTTTCATGCCGGCGTCAAAGGTGCCGTCATGTATATTGCCCATTTTGTATTCCTCTGTTCCGGCGAACTGATGACACGGGTAAATATCCCCGTCGGGACTGACAGCCACATACTCGTTTCCGCTGCCGCATCCCCTTAAACGCTTTATAGCGCACGGTCCCTGGTCTAAATCAAGCATAAAGTGGAAGAAATTGAAATATTCTCCCTTTTCCCTTGCATCAAGAATTCTTTTAGCAAGACGTTCATATTCCGAAAATATTACGGGCAAATCCTTCTGCGTCAGAGAAAAATCCGATTCGGCAGCCCCGATGACCGGTTCTACGGAAATCTGGTCAAACCCCTCACTATAGAGATGGAAAACATCATCTGAAAAATCAGTATTATATTTCGTGAAGGTTCCCCGGACATAATAATTCTCAAAATTCCTCTTTTTTGCAAGCCTTTTGAATTTTGGCAGGATTCTGTCGTAGCACCCCGCACCGTCAATCCGTCTGCGCACCCTGTCGTTTACATCCCTGCGACCGTCGATTGACAGTACGACGTTGGACATTTCCCTGTTGATGAAATCAATCTTATCGTCGTCCAGAAGAAGACCGTTTGTGGTGACTGTAAACCTGAAAATCTTGTCATGCTCTTTTTCCTTTGAACGTCCGTATTCAACGAGCTGCCTGACGACGTCAAAGTTCATGAGCGGCTCTCCGCCGAAGAAATCGACCTCCAGATTCTGCCGTCCTTCGGATTTTCCGATTAAAAAATCAATTGCCTTTTTTCCCGTTTCAAAGTCCATGTGCATTCTGTGTCCCGTGCCGTAATCGCCCGTTCCCGCAAAGCAGTATTCGCACCGCAGGTTGCAGTCCTGCTCTACAAGAAGGCACATTGCTTTTACAGGCGACGGAACCGAGTAACCGGCAAGCTTTTCATAGCTGTCCCCCGAAAAAAGAATTTCGTTTTCATAAAGCTCCCTGACTTCATTATAACAGGAAATAATATCCTCCCTGTCATAAAACCTTGACAGCTTTTCAACCGTATTTTCAGGACACTCGTCTGAAAAAGGAGGGGAAACATTGTCAAGCAGGTCATAGGTAAGCTCATCCACGACATGAACCCCCCCGCTGTTTACGTCAAGCACTATGTTATATCCGTTTAATTTATATTTATGTATCATTTTAATTCTCCTATCGTTTTCATTTTCTTCTGTTTTAATATTCGGGTCAGGAATGGAAACCAAAGTACCAATTAATAATTAACAATGAACAATTAACAATGCAGGTATACCGCNNCCTGCGGCGGTATGATTTTAATACTCACTGATTAAACCAGTTTGTTAATGTTATTTAGAAAACAAGTATACCCAACTTTATAATATGCATTCGTTATCAAAGCGAATTTTACGCTTGTATTTGCTTATTAAAATTAAAAAACCCTCCCG
>DBCY01000152.1:2111-18635 GCA_002293295.1 Ruminococcus sp. UBA946
AACAATTAACAATGGCGGTATACCGCCTGCGGCGGTATGATTAAAATGAAAATAACAAGGTATGATGTTACAGCTTATTTTTCATTCGTCAATTACGCAGTTTTCAATTCCATATTCAAGCATGATGCAAATAAGTTCATTTCTTGCCCGGTTTGATTTTTCTGCGATTTCTAGTAGTTAGAAAATAGTAGTTAGTAGTTAGTAATAATTAACAATGGTGGTATACCCCATGTGGCGGTAGGATTTAAGAAATCTTTCAATAACATGATATAAAATAACATAATAATAACATAACAATAATATAACAATAACATAATTTATAACATAGATTTATAAGTAATATTCGACTATAATTTACTTGAGGTGGGCGTAATGGATGATTTATTACTAATTTCGAGAAAAAACAATCTTAAAGGTGATGACGGTTATAAATATTTTCTGTAAGAATAAAGGATTCAACAATAGAAAAATTAGAGGAAATAACGTTACTGACGAACCGTTCACGTAATGAAATAATAAATATTATTTTAGAATACGGTATAGAAAAAATCCATCTGGATGAATAAATTTAATTTTAGGAGTGGTAAATAATGAGTAAAAATTACAGGAAAATTATCAGAAAAGTTGCCAGGAATAACGGTGTTACCGTAGCTGAGGTTGAGTCAGAAATAAAAAAAGCCATTGACATGGCTTACGGCGAACCGTCCTTTATGGCGCGTTGCGTTCCGAAAAGCGGCGGCGTCCCGACAGCAGGGGAACTGATGGAATACATTGCCAGAAGGGCTATAATCACATCGGAATAATTAAGGAGGCTAAAATGAATATTGTATTAAAAATACGGGATTTGCGCGAGGACAGCGATTTATACCAGAGGAATCTCGCCGAATATCTGCACATAACACAGCAGACCTACTCCCGTTATGAAACGGGGGAGCTTGAGCCGTCGCTTAGGGTTCTGGCAAAGCTGTCCGAATTTTACGACACCAGCGTCCTTTTTAGTTGTTAGAAAATAGTAATTAGTTATTAGTTATAACGGTAAAACTAACTACTAACAACTATTTTCAAACTACTAAAAAATAACCGCCCCCTACTCTGAAGTTGGCGATTATTCTTTATAACCATTAACGAGGGGTGACCGCTTAACTGGTATACCCTTGCTGTTTATTATTATACAATAATTTATTAATTATGTCAAGATTTTCAGTGATATATTTTTTATTTGCTTTCGCATTTCTGATTTGCGACCGTGCATGAAGTCTTGCATGCCGACTGGCAGGAAGCCTGACATTTTCCGCATCCGCCCTTCTGAGCGGTTTTCTTCAGGTTGGCTTTGTTAATCGTTTTAATATGTTTCATTTTATAATCCTCCGTGTTTTAATAATATTACGAATAATAATAGCATACTTCAATATAAAAATCAATAGGCAAATTAACGAAATTTTAAATAATGCTAACGGATTTTCAGACGCGAATTAACTCCCAATATACCTCCGGCAGCCGAACATACGCATATGATGATAAGCTTGGAAAAAAATCCCGTTGCCGTAAAGCTCCTTACAAAAATAAGACCCGTGATAAGAACTGTGAAAAAAATGACGATACCGCATAAAATTCCCGTAAGCAGACCGTTTTTCCTTCTGCGTTTTGAAACGGAATAACCTGCCGCAACACATCCCGCGCATAATGAAACGGAGGACATAAAACGCATTAATTCCTCAGGAACGTCAATATAGGTTATTATCACCGAGAATAACAGCGACGAAACACATACAGCCCCGATACCGGACAGTATTCCGCTTAAAGCAGTCATCAGCCTTTGTTTTGATATGGAATCGACTGTGCGTCTTCGCATAAAATCACCCTAATATTTATTTTATACTGCTTTCAGCCGGACAGGATGTCCGGAAATGACGGTATATTTATAAATATTCAAATTCGGGTTAAAATATTCGGCAGGGTACTATTTCTTCTTAATCTCTTCAACTTCGTCATGGATAGTTTCGTTTTCGGAAATCGCCCAGATTTTCACCCGGATTTTACTTTTGTCGCTCCCAGTTTCAATAACGACAGTATCCTCGGTTTTTCTTACCACAATACCCGTAATTCCGCCGATTGTCGTGACAACGTCTCCGATTTGCAGATTATTGCGCATATTTTTCTGTTCTTTTTCCTTTTTCTTCTGGGGGCGTATCATGATAAAATACATGAAAAATATGATAACCCCGAAAATCACGAGCTGGCTTATAAGCGTCGCGGTGGGGTTTACGGCTCCGGCGGTTTCTCCTGCCGCTCCGGCTGCATCCCCAGCGGTTAAAAGAGCAATTGTGTTTAACATAAATATAATCATCCTTTCCGGATGTCTTGTCCGTCGGAACAAAACTCCCAGCCTGAAACTCTGTTACAGGCTTAATTTTTTAGTTTAACAACCAGGCAGTTATTTTGCCGGCTTTTTTCAGTACACTTTATAATTATACCATTATTTGCAAAACTTTCAAGTGTTTTCATAAAAATATTTATATTTAATCGCAGAAATAGCTAGCGAACTTAGGATAAAAACGTTATTCCAAAAGTTTTTATTATAATCATAATAAATAGAAATCCGGGGCGGTCTGATTTTCCCCGGATTTGCTACATAATATAACTTTAATAGAAAGTTTAAGAGATGGTTTGGTTCATTAGAAATTTAAACTAATTCTAATAATTCTTTATTCTCAATTTCTAAACCTTTTATCTTTTCTTTCATTTTATTGTATTCATCCATATATTCACCGCAGCAACAATGACTGGGTATTTTATGTTTTGTCAATCCACCGTGGTTTTCGTCAGGATATAAGTTATGGTGAGGGTCAATCCATATGATGTAAAAAACATTTTCAATTAAAGTGCCAATAACTCTACCTTTGCTTATCGATAAAGAAAATTGTATTAATTCTTCTTTTGGTATGCTTTTTGGCACTGAACACGGTGGATTAGAAGAAGCACAGTTATGTATTCTGTAGGAATTTCTGAAATTTCTATCACTATTGAATACTTTAATATCTGTGTTTGACATTTCTTGTAATACTATTAGCAAATCAGATGTCCACTTAAAACAAGTTCCACTTACCGAAAAATATTTGTTTTGTTCGAAAAGGGTAAAAGAAAATAATAATTTATTAAAACGCTCTTCATTTTTAATTATTGGTTCTGGTATTATCTTTATTCTATTTGCTTTAGGAATTTTTTTTGTCATTTAGTTCATTATGCTCCTGTAATAATTTTCCATTGATGATTCAGAAATAATAGTTTGACAGCCTTCCCAAGGATTTAAATTACCTCTAGCTTCTTTCCAAGGAGGTTCAGAATGTGATAAACATTCTAAATCATATGCATCCAAATGCCCATATGCTTCATAAACTTTTTCCGCAAATGCAACAATGTCCACAGGTAAGGATGCTTTATTTTCATATTTAGGTATTGAATTAAAACCATAATCTTTATATTTATTATATAAATCAGGATTTACTGGTCCATGAACCCACGCTTCAAAGGTATCGTCAATTATATTTCCGTCTCCTAACGCTAAATGCCAAGCTTTTGCATAATAGCACATTTTTTGAAGCTTTTTATTTGACATTGACTCAATTGAAAGAAATGCATCTGCTAAGTCAAATACATTAGGTTTATTCATTTTCATTCCTCCTTGTATTATATATATTATTATATCATTATATATGTTAATTTATCTAGTAAACATTTATTAATAAAATAATAATAAATCAAAGTTTAATAAACCTATTCTTATCAAAGTTTATTTGTATAAACTAATAAAACCAGGTGTCGGGGTTGTCGGGGTCAAACGGGGGAGGGAAAAAATCCTCCTCATCCCCGCCTATAATCTCAGGGGGAAGGTTTTCAAACGGGTCGGTGGTTAATACATCGTCTGGGGTCATAGGTTCGGTTTCGGGATAATCATCATCACCGGGAATCTCCCCTGTACCGCCGTCTAAAATGCTTCCGTCGCCGTCGCCGTAAGACGAATACGCACACTGGGATAAATATTTTTTAAGGCCGTTTACTATAGCCTTTGCAAATCCCTTATGGTGAGATGATTTGGCAAGCGCCATAGCCTCGGTATAATTTGTCACGAACGCTGTCTCTATGAGTACGGACGCGAACTCCTGCTGCTGGGTCACAAAGAAATAATTATATTTCGCACCCCTGTTTAAACCGCTTCCGCCCCCGTGTACGTTTTCGGACAAATACGAACCAAGAGCCGATGAAATATATTTTGCGAGCGGCTGTGAAAACGGCGTGAAGTAAAACGCTTCCGCTCCCTTTGCGCTCGAGCCTGCCGCGTTGCAGTGTATTGAAAGAAAGACGTCCGGATTATACTGTCTTGCATAAGAAGCCCTCTGTTCGGTTTCATACGTTTCACTTTCGGTGTTAAGACGGTAAACCCTTGCTCCCTCATCCTCAAGATAACGTGTGACAAGCTTTGATATGGCAAGGTTAGCTTCCTGCTCCTTAATATGCCCTACGGCTCCCGGGTCGAACTGCGAAGCTCCGGTATATCCGTGACCGGGGTCTATTACGATTGTTGAGCCGCTTATGCTGTTCCTGGGCCCGTTAAAGCGGAAAACGAGATTGCCCTCACTGTCGTATGTCGCCGTAACACCCGAATAAATACCGCTCTGGCGAAGCTTTAAGGTAAGCTTGGTTTTAGCTGCGTCGCCGGAATCCGATGTACTCCATGTACCGCTTGTGAACACGGCTGAATCGGGGAAGCTTAAATCGCCTGCCGAAACGCTTGTAACATAGTCAAAGGTAATAATAACGGAGGATGAATCGAATGAGGATATATAATAGCTTCCGTTATCGCCGCCGTTATAGGAAAGGTTCCCGTAGCTGATATTGAACGGTATTCGGTTTTGGGTGGTCAGCTTGATTATTGTATCGGTATCGTCCTTTCCGACTGCCGCAACGCCGATGGGGTTCGTGCCGAGCGGGCGGTTGGGTTCAACCGATACGGCGCTTGTGCGGATTCTCTTACCGGAATTGGTAAGGTAATAATCGGTGCCGTTATATGTGACCGTTTTGGTGATATAATCGACGGTTCCGGCGGGAAGGCGAGCCATGTCGGGGCTGGGGGAGGTGTCGGTCGACCTGTAGTTATAAACCATGGTATTGTCGTTATTTACTACAAGAAGGCTGCCGCTGTAATCATTCGGCACTTCCGGGAGAGCGTTTACAATAATATGCGAGCCTGTTCGGGTTTCGTTTATATCATCCCCGGATTTTGTCTTGTATGTACCGTAGAATTCAACGTACCCCAGGTCAATATCCTGTCCTCTTTTGCCTTCCGGAGCCGTATAGTTCCCTGTAAACTTAGTATAATTTGAGTTCGGGTCAAGCTCGTCAAGCTGTCCCTCAACCTCTTTTAATGCTACTGTCTTGCCGTTTATTTTAGCGGAAACGATTGAACCCTTATAAGCGATTGCGCTGAGCGAAATAGTCGATTGTTCCTCGACATGCATTGTATCCCCTGCGGGAGCGACGCTCCTGAGGACATTAATCGTCCGTGTAATCGTATATGTTATTACCTTGGATTTATTCTGGAATTTAAACGTATTTACTCCCACGTCAAGGTCTTCGGTGAAATAGAAACGCCCCGCCTCGTTAAGCTCGATTTCCTTGCCCTGATAATAAACGGGGAAATTCGGGTCGAACGAACCGGCAAAAATCACGGATGGCTCTTCCGTTTTAAAGGTTGTCTGAGTGGGGAGAGTCATTTCCAGCTCGCTGTTAAGACCGGCTATATCAATCTGGTCGTCATAATGCTTAATAAGCGCTGTGGTTGATTCCATAAGGTTTTCATTCAGGGAATCAAGCGAATTGTAGGAGCTTCCCTTATATGAATCATATTCGCCGGCGTCAAGCACCTGCTTGACAAGCTCGTCCGGCGAACCCCAGCCTATGGAGCCTGTGCAAATTTTTTCATTGATATGATTGACGACAAGAGGGATGTCCGCTTCCGTCGCATAGTCATCCCACCAGCCGACTATTTCGTTGAAGGGAAGCGAAGAGCTTGCTCTTGAACCGTCCGCTCTTAGCATAATAAAATCGGCGTAACCGTTCTGAATATATGAAACGGTATCGGCATAACCGCCGGTAAGGGCTTCAAAATCAACGGAAGTGGCAGAACCGCTTTCAACCGTCGTATAATTTGCCCAGACATCGTTCAGGGCAATGCCCACGGGGATGGTATTGTTAGTTTTATGTATCGCGTCTGACGCAAGGCTGAAAACATATGCCCCGTTGTCGAGGAGCCAGTTGTTGAATCCGATACCGGAGCCGTTTGAAATATAATCACCCAGAGACACGCTGTTTTTTGAGGAATAGTATCCGTCGAGAATAATACCGTCAACGGGGTATTTTACCGCAAAGCTGTGAACCTTCAGCGCAAGGCGGTCAATCCTTTCCTGAAGCTTAAAATCAGAGAGAGGAGCAAGGATATAATCAATGCTGAAATTAAGGTAAACATAAAGACCGCGTTCCTTGGCGGCGTCAATGGCATACTCGGCAAAAGCCTTTTCAACCGTTTCGTTCAAATCGGCGCTGTAAAAAGCCTCGCCTTCATAATCTGTATTTATTATGATTGAATTAAGCCTTTTATTCTCAACGGAATCAAGCATTTCCTGAACCTGTGTCATAATAGTTTCCCCGTCAGGTTCCTTTCCGCCGCTGTCTTTATAGGCGAAATCCACTGTCGGTGTCACATAGACGCCCCTTATTTCATCGGGAAAGCTGAAAACAGGAAAAAAAGGGGGCTCGGTAAAGCTTTCAAGCTCCTCGTCCCTGTTAATTTCCTCCTGCGGTTCGATGACAGTGAATTCTTCCTCTTCGGCAAAAGCCGTAATGCTGCCAAGTATTGTCGAAAAATCTGCGCCCAAAGGCACAGTCATAACCAGCGCCGTTATCGCCGCTAAAAAGCGCGACAGCCTTTTTCTCATTTTATAATCACCCTTTGATACATGCCGATGCCGCTGTTTATTTATATACGGCATTGTTTTTCTTTTGTTCTATACACATAAATCTTTATAAAGAACCGATTGTTCAAATACCGCTCTAATTGTATCATAAATTTTACGCTTTGTCAACAAATTTACTTCTTTTTTATATTGTTAAGCTCCTTTGAAACCTGTGCCGATACCGAGGAAGAGGGCTTGAAAATTGATTCATAGCGGTAAAGCGCAACTCCTCCGTATTTATCCAATCCGGCGGCGGCGTTCATCTGCCTTGCGATAATATCGGATTTGTTTATCCATTCGTTCCGGGCGCTGCCTCCGGCGTAGCTGTCGGCAGCCCCGATTTTATATCCCGCCAGACCGATTACAAGCCTGACATTTTCGGAGGTACACATTTTTTCCCAGTCGGAAATAACTTTTTTATACGGCAGGGACGAATTGTCAAAGCCGAAATAAACCTGAGGAAGGATATAATCGCAGTATCCGTCTTCAGAACACCATTTCCTAACATCGGCATAAAGCTCCTTGTAATTGTTTTCAATGCTGCCCTGCGGAGAAATCCCGAACATAATTGAAGAATTGGCTTTATGGGCGGCGCTGTAAAGCTTTTTGACCATGCCGTTCACATTCCTAATGCGCCAGTCGGAAAGCTTCATGCCTTTTCCGCCGGAGCTGAACGCGTTCCTGTCAAAATTTGCCGAAGTCGTAGGATAAAAGTAATCGTCAATCTGAATGCCGTCCACATCGTAACCGGAAACTATTTCGCTGATTCCGTCAGCTATAAAATCCGTAACTTCGGTATATGCCGGGTTAAGGTACCACCTGCCGCCTGATTTTACAAGATAATTCCCTCTGTATTTATTATTGTTATACCATTTTTTTACCTGGTAATTATCATTCAGATTTTTAAGCTGCGTATCGGTCATAAGCCTCATGGGATTAACCCAGGCATGGATTGAAAGCCCTCTTTCATGGGCTTCCTCAACCATAATATCAAGCGCGTCAAATTTGGCTGAGGCGCCGATAACTCCGTTAAAATTATCGGTTGCGGGGAAAAGCTCCGAATCATAGTAAGCGTCGCCGAAAGCCCGTACCTGAACATAAACGGTGTTAAAGCCTATTTTTTTTATATTGTCGAAATATTCGCCTATTGATTTTTTGAACGACGCGCTGCTTTTATTCTTTAATATGCCGGAAAATTCAAGATATGTAATCCAAAAACCCTTTTGTTCGGCAAAATTACGCGCTTCGTAAGAATTTTTGCTTGAATATGAATTAGCGCTTTCAATTAAAGTCGAAACCGGAAGCTGTTCTGTAACGGGGGCAGCTGTTGTTTTATGTGAATCCGCGGTATGTATTTGAGATAAAGTTTCTTTAACGGGAGCTTCGGTTTCAGGATGCGCCGTAACCGTCCGGGTTTCCTTTACGGTTTGAACGGGGGGTGTTTCTAAAAACACCGGACTTTCGGGCTGAAGGGTAACCATAGTTTCTTTTTCGGTCATTTCAATGCTTTGCGGGGAATCCGTTTCAGAAAAGACCCGCGTTTCAACGCCGGCGGAAGGAATGGTGTAATATTCCTCGATAACAGGGAAGGTTTCGGTTATAATTCCGGATATTTCAGGCGCTTCCGATATTCTGCGGCAGCCTCCTAATAAAGAAGTTAAAATACAAAAAGCTGTTAAAACAGTAAAAGTTCTGCATTGTTTTTTTCCCTGATTTTGAACTTGCATTATAACCTCTTTTCCTCTTAATCCTGATATGAGAAATATATTAACTATTCAATTACTATACAGTAATTATATAACATATTTATTGTAAAGTCAATCAAGAAATGCCTTTTTGAACAATCCATTTTCTGTCAGGAAATTACCTTGAAATTCATATGGCGTTTGTTACTTAACCGTCATTTCTATTTACTTACAAAATTACACAACTTTATTATAATATTTTTATGAATAAGGACAAAAAATATTAAAATTCGCAGGAACTGTTTTAATTCTGTAAAATATATGTTATAATCTAATTATGTATTGATTAACAATTACTGCGCCTTTTTAGCCTGTAGTCTTTTATATTATAGTAATTTATCTGTTTACCATGATACCTGTATAAAATATATTTATAAGGGGTTATTTTATGACAGTAAAAGAGAATAAGAAAATCACATCATTAAATCTTCCCGACAGGATAATTTTCGGCGTAATTATCCTGGATGTTTTGGCGGCGGTAATATTCGGGCTGATATTAACAGCTTTTCTTAATATAAAAATAAAAAACGACACCGATAAATACATACAGGATACAGGCAGAATATCCTCCGGTATTATCAGGCATTATACTGAGGATAAAAATTCAAGCCTGGATTTCATAATGCAGACGCCGGAGCTGAAAAGCTTTATATCCGAACTTAAGAATGTCAGCACAAAAGATGAAGCCGGCAATATGGAAAGCTACGGCAGGATACAGGAAACACTGAACAGAACCGCAATGAATGACGGCGACATTGTGAGCGCATGGATAGCGTCCGATATAAACAGCGTTATAGTAGGAAGCGGCGGGAATTTTATAGGTTCGGGTGAAAAAGACCTGAAGGACGAGGCATGGTACCGTTCTTTCATTGCCGGAAACAACCAATCGGGTTCTTTTTACAATACAGCGCCGGTTGGCAGTATATTCGGCTCGACCGAAGAAGCCGCCTCAATAATTACAGCCGTATATGAAAATGAAAACCTCATAGGTTACTGCGGTATAGAAATAAAAACAGACGGAATAAAGCGTATACTTGAAAGCTACGGTTATGACGATGACTGTTACGTCACGCTGATAAGCGAGCCGGGAACCGTTGTTTACGCCCCGGTCTGGATACCGGAATATATTGAAAAACAACAGTCGGTTTTGTCTCTTATCATTACAGCCGGGAATTACAGCGACGGCGCCGACCGTTTTATTGATTACAACGGGGAGGAAACGCATTTTTATGTTGACAATTCAAGTATAAACGGCTGGACGGTTCTTGTACTGTTCGATGAGTTTCCGGACGGAGCCGCCCTTAAGTCGTTCGGTATCCGGTTATATATAATACTGTTATGCCTGCTTGCATTATCCTGCCTTACGGTTATTAATTACATTAAAAGGGAGACAAGGTACTTGCCTGAAATAAATAATGCTCTTAAAATTATTAGCTCAGGTAAGCATACGAACTCCATTGAAATAAAGCGGAATAATTCCATGTATGAGTATGCCGCAATGCTCAGCAGGCTCAGCTGTATAATTAAAGACAAAAATGAGCAAATTGAAAAATCAAGGTATACCGACGCGGTTACCGGTCTTCCGAACCGCATAAAGCTTTATGAATACCTCGACGATATTATTTCCGTTTCCGATGAAACCGGCATCCGTTTTGCTTTAATGTTTGTCGATATAGATAATTTCAAATGGCTCAACGAAACGCTCGGTCATAATTTCGGGGACTGCGTGCTGCTGGAATTCGGCGCAATTATGTCCGACTGTATTAAAAACGACGGGAAGGTATTCCGTTTCGGCGGCGACGAATACATAATCATTACTGAATTCGGGGATGATTATTCCAGGGTAGAGGAGCTGATTTCAAAGCTGAAAGCAGCTTTCGACAAACCGATTAAGGTTCTGAACGACAGTATATACATAAAATTCTCGGTAGGCGTTTCATTATTTCCCGACGACGATACTAAAGCGGATTTACTGCTCAGAAACGCCGATATTGCGCTGCACCGCTCAAAGGAAAACGGGAAGAACAGGGTTTCCTTTTATACGAACACATCTAAAAAATATTTCCTCAGCAAAGCGGCAATATCTCAGAAGCTCACAAATGCCCTGAAGAATAATGAGCTTTATCTGAATTATCAGCCCATAATTTCAACGACAACCTATGATATTTATGGTTTTGAAGCGCTTTTACGATGGGACAGCCCGGAATTCGGCTTTGTCTCCCCTACCGAATTTATAGAAGTCGCCGAAGAAACAGGGCATATAGTTCAAATCGGAACATGGATATTCGAAAGCGCCTGCCGGTTTTTAAAGGAGCTTTGCGATAATTACAGGGACGATATAATCATGTCGGTCAATGTTTCGCCTGTTCAGCTCAAGCGTCCGGATTATATAGACCATATCAGGCGGGTTATCGATATAACTCAGGTTAAGCCTGAAAATATCCAAATTGAGATTACGGAGAACCTGTTCATAGATTTCATTGATTCGGACAGCGACACGATTGACCAAATAAACAAAATGGGTATTTCGCTGGCTCTCGACGATTTCGGCACCGGTTATTCGTCTTTGAATTATCTGAAGAATTTCCCGATAAAATGCCTGAAAATCGATAAGTCATTTGTCGATGAAATCAACCGGAACAAGCGCGATTATGCGCTGACCGACTCAATTATAGACCTTGTCCATAATCTCGGAATAAAAACGATTGCCGAAGGGATTGAAACGGTCGGGCAGTTTAACTTCCTTACAAGGATGCGCTGCGACTATATACAGGGCTTCCTGATGAGCAAGCCTCTTGACGAAGCGGCGGCTCTTGATTTTGTTAAAAAATATGACGCTCTCCATAAGCCGGACGAACAAAAGCTTATGGATAACGAAAAGCTTCTTGAGGTTGAAAAGGGGCGTCTTAAACTGAATGCTGACTATGACGGAGGCGAGGCTCCGCTCGGCAGTATTATTCTATAGCTTTATTACGGTTTGCCGGGGTTTTCATTATAAAAGCCCCGGCTGTATTTTTATTTTTAATTTGACAAAACTTTTTTTATATGATACAATAATGGTATTATTAAAAAGGGGTGGAAGGATGCGCAGTTTTTCTTGCTGATTGAATCAAAAAGCATATCAAAATGCCGGCGGTAATATTTTACTGTGCGCTTTGCTGTGCAAAAAGAGGTATAATCACTAAAAGTTTTAACTCTTGGAGGGCTGACCTCTCAGAGCTGAAAGCTTCTGCAAGAAAATTGTAATTCCTGAACTCATTAGACTAATCCGCGTTTAAAAGGTTATATTTTGCTGATTAGTATCATACAGTATTTTTACACGGCTGTCCGTATTTTTAATACGGCGTTGTTTGCCGCGTTTAAAGGCTGCGGGAATTTACTTTCCTGCAGCCTTAGATTTTTTTACAATACTACTGCTTTATAACAACTAAAAGCAGCGAATAATAATACTAGTATAAATAAAAATCATACCGCCGCAGGCGGTATACCGCCATTGTTAATTGTTAATTTTTAATTGTTAATTGATACTACAGGGGGTAACTGAATCATGTCCTTTATAAATATTATTGATTTAACCTTTGCCTATGACGGCAGTTATGACAATATATTCGAGAATGTCTCTTTCCGCCTTGATACGGACTGGAAGCTCGGGTTTATCGGAAGGAACGGAAGGGGGAAAACGACTTTCCTTAATTTGCTGATGGGTAAATATGAGTATACGGGTACTATTTCATCATCCGTGGATTTTGATTATTTTCCGTTTGATGTAAGCGATAAATCGCAGATTACACTTGAATTAATAGAGAGTATCGCGCCTGACGCCCAAAGCTGGCAGATTAACCGCGAGCTTTCCCTGCTTGATATTTCAGACGATGTGCCGTACCGCCCGTTTGAAACGCTTTCAAGCGGGGAGCAGACAAAGGTGATGCTTGCGGCGCTGTTTCTAAAGGAAAATAATTTCCTGTTAATTGATGAACCGACGAATCATCTTGATATGAACGCAAGGTCTGCCGTATGCGGATACCTGAAATCAAAAACCGGTTTTATCCTGGTTTCGCATGACAGGAATATTCTCGATAACTGTATCGACCATGTCCTGTCAATTAACAAAGCCGGCATAGAAGTGCAAAAGGGTAATTTTTCATCCTGGCTTGTTAATAAAGAACGGCAGGACAGCTTTGAAGCAGCCGAGAACGAACGCCTTAAAAAAGATATAAAAAAGCTGACCGAAGCCGCCAAACGCACAGCAAAATGGTCCGACGAGGCTGAAAAGCGCAAAACCGGCATTGACCCGAACAAGGTTGACATCAAGAAGGGATGGGCTCCGAAACAGGCTGCAAAAGCCAAGAAAATGATGGCGCGGTCGAAGGCTATAAAAACCCGTCAGCAATCGGCTATTGAAGAAAAATCCGGACTGCTGAAAAATATTGAAAGAGCCGATGAGCTTAAATTATCGCCGCTTTTGCACCATACCTCCAAATTAATAACGCTTGAGGGTCTTTCGGTTTCATACGGCGGGAAACCTGTATTTAAGAATATGAGCTTTTCTTTGGAAAAGGGCGACAGAATCGCTTTATGCGGAAAAAACGGCTGCGGCAAATCCAGCATACTGAAAATTATCTGCGGGGATGATATTCCGTATGAAGGGCAGTTGAAAATTTCCAACGGACTGAAGATTTCATATGTACCTCAGGACGCTTCTTTCCTCAGAGGCGGTTTGTCAGATTATGCCGTTATCCGCGGAATTGATGAAAGCCTGTTTAAGGCTGTCCTCAGAAAGCTTGATTTTTCGCGTGTTCAGTTCGATAAGGACATGTCGGATTTTTCGGCGGGACAAAAGAAAAAGGTTCTTATAGCGGGAAGTCTTTGCGAAAAAGCCCATGTTTACATCTGGGATGAACCTTTGAATTATATCGACGTCCTGTCGCGTATACAAATCGAGGAGCTGCTCCTTGAATATGCCCCCGTAATGATATTTGTGGAGCATGACAGTGTGTTCACCGAAAAAATAGCCACTAAAACCGTTCTGTTCCGTTAAATATTAAGGCGTGTTCGCATTACCAATTCCGCGAACCTTTTTTATACGAACGCTCCTTAATCATTCAAAGACATCACCAGCCTGAAAGTGAATATGAAATCCTGATAAATAAAATCAGTAAGATAACCGTTTTCCTCGGCAAAAGACAAAATGGACCTTATCCCGATACCGTGACCTTCCTTATGTGTTACAGGTATCCCCCTTTCGTTCATTTCAACAGGCTCAGAGCATGGATTAATAATCTCAAGCCCCAGTTGTCTGCCGCTCTGAATAAGCTTTACCTGTATAATCCGTTTGTCCTGCTCCGTTATATTATCAGCGGCAGCCAGGGCGTTTTCCAAAGCGTTTGATACAATTACAGAAAGCCTTGCCGTATCAAAAGGCAAAGCAGAGGATATGTCAGAAATTATATCCAAACGGATATTCTTTTCGTCTGATTTGCGGATAAACCGGGTAAAAACAGCGTTTAAAACAGGTTCCGTGCATATTAAGGCGGGAACGGCTTCATTCAGTGAGTTCCGCCAGTCCGCACAGACAGTTTCGGCTTCTGAGGTTTTTCCGCTGCGGAAAAGCTCCATAATGACACCCATCTCGTGCCGCATGTCATGGCGAAGTATTTCCATATCCTCCCTGTGTTTTCTCTCGGCTTCCGCCTGTTCATGCATTGCGTTCATCTGCAGCAGCAGGGTTTCGGTATGATAAGCCTGCGCCGCTTTTTCATGCGTGTTTATAATGGCATAGCAAAGAACCCCGAAGCTCCACAGAATAAAAAGCATCAGCCCGAAGTACATCACCGCTCCGACCTCAGTCCAGCTGGTTGACAAAACAAATAAAAATGAGAATATTGCCCCGAACGAACAGAGTATCCATACGCTGCGTCGTCCGTCGACAAACATCCGTTCAAAAAGACGCCTGCCGTAACGCAGGGCGACAGTCATGTATATTCCCAGCATAAGGAGGGACAGCGAAAAATACAAAAACCGGGCGTAAGGGCTTTGATATCCTATTGTAACACCGACTATCGCATCGGCAAGATGAGTAGGCAGAGCCGTAATCTGGTAAAGCATGAAAAAAGCGAATACCTTCTGGAATGTCTGCCCCTTGAATATCAGCAGATTTACCGGAAGGAAAAGAATTCCCAGGTATCTTACTATAAAAGTACCCGCTATTCCCGAAACGAGGGTAAGGATGTGCAGAACTATAAAAACCACCGCATATAAGCTCAGTGAAAATAGTTTAGTGCGTTTCACACGCAGACAAAGGAACATGATTGATATATTGCAGAAAACGACTACAGGCCCTAATACGGGAATCAGACTGTCAAGAACCATTTTTATGACCATCCTTTCCGGACGTTTTGCCCTGAAAGGACAAATCTCCTAAGTTTGAAAAATTTATTTTTCAAACTTTCCCTCTTTGAAAAAATGCTGTAAATACTTTGCCTTGACCTCCCTGGCGGCGCGGCGGGTTATCGGTATGACGCTTCCGTTTTTCATAATAATCGTATCTCCCTGTATACTATCCGTATAGTCAAGATTAACCGCAAATGAAGTATGAGGCCGTATGAACCTTCCGTCATCCAACAGAGGCGAAACAGCGTCGTCAAAAGGCATTCTCAGCGTGACGCTCCTGTGTTTTTCGCCTCCGGCGGTAACGCAGCACAGAACGCGGCTTTCAAGCTCGCAGTAAGCTATACGGTGAAAGGGAAAAGTTTTTATTCCTGATTTCGTTTTTAATAAAAATGTTTTGGAATATTTTGCCTTGACTGAAGCCAGTACTGAATCGAGTTCAGTCCGAAGCGTCTCGCGGCTTACCGGCTTTGTCAGGTACTGCGAGGCGCGTACGCGGAAAGCGTCAAGGGCGTGTCCCTCATGACTTGTAAGGAAGATAACTGCGGCGGTTTCATCGCTTCTGCGGATAAGCCGCGCAAGTTCTATGCCGTCGGGGGGAGGCATAACAATGTCCAGCAGATATAAATCAAAAGACTTACCGTCCTCTATTGCCCATGCAAGCTCTTTTGAACTTGTATAAGCCGATACGTCGAGATCATCGTATGCTTTAATAAACTCTTCTATTCTTTTTACCTCTGCCGCTTCGTCGTCACAAATCGCAACTCTCAGCATAATAATATGCACCTCTTAAATAAATTACCGGCGTAATCCGGAAATGTTCCCGCATAAAAGTATGGATTTCCGTTCACGGAGTATGCGGTAAAACAGTTTTAGAACTGGTTCCTGAAGAACCTCCGGTTTAAAAATAATATTATAATTATATTATATCACTTCTGAGGTTTTAATACAACCGTACAGCGGCACGACTGACCGTTTATGGTTTTCATTTTATCCGCAGAAATGCGTGTTTTTTGCGCAGCTTATGCTTATCGGCAGAATTCTGTGTTAAAATTACGGTAAAAGCATAAAAATGCTTTATGAATAAAGGTGATTTAATATTGAATAACAAGGGAAAAAACTCCGTGAAATTTTTCAGTCTGCGTTTTCCGGAGTTAGCTTCACCGTATAAAAACGCCGGGGAAAAAAATTCGGAATATTTTTTCAGTCTTCGTTTTCCAAAACACACACCGCCTTTGAAGACGGCAAGGGAACAGGTTACTGAGGAATTTTTCAACCTGAATTATCCTGAGCTGAATATCCTGTATGATGAATAATACAGGATTCGTACCAGAGGTTAATACCTGTCCTTTCACGCAAGGGCAGGTATTATTTTTATAAAA
>DBCY01000059.1 GCA_002293295.1 Ruminococcus sp. UBA946
GCTTACAAGGATTTGTTCGGAGAAGATGATAAGTAAAAACATATACTGTTATAAGTTAACTGGTTAAATAAACGGAAGGGAAGGTGCGGATATATGGCGAAGAGGTCAAAGAAAAAAAGCAGTAAAATACCGATACCCATCCTGATTATAATTTACGGAACTTTACTGTTTGCCGTCTATCAGGGTCTCAGTACAATTATACTGAGTATTTTCGGTCAGACAACAATAGGAATTGTTGATTATTACTCGAACCGCATTGAGGACAGAACAGCCGACGCCGGACGCTCCCGCTCCATTATCAAGGAATACTACTTCACCGTGGATGGCAAGACTTACCGGGGTCGCGTATTTTATCTCAGCGATGAGGCATGGCCTGCCCTGAAAGAAGGAGAAACGCGCTCGGAGTACATCCGCTATCTGCCTGTCTTCCCCTATGTGAGCAGCACGTCCAGCCTTTCAGACTTCAGTGATATGACCGATGGGCAGATAATCTATAACATTTTCATTCCCATCGGATGCGTCGGACTGTTTGTGCTGATACGAATGTTTCAAAGGGGTGCGATAAAGCAAGACAGGGGGGCTGCGGCGCGGGCAGCCGCGCGCGAAGCCAAAAAAGCGCTTAATACCACTGCAAAGGAGGAAAATATTATGTATTGCGAAAGCTGCGGAACTAAGCTCTCTGCTGAAGCGGTTTTCTGCATAAACTGCGGAATGAAAACACAGGAAGACATACCCGTTGTTTGCTCGGTATGCAAAACGGCGTTGTCCGATGGAGCGGCTTTCTGCGTAAATTGCGGAGCGGCAGTCAGCGCCGCGGTTTCAGCGCCGGTACCGCAACTTGAAGCGGACTATTCCGAAGCGCCGGCAGTAAACGGCTCCGGCAGAGCAGGATCAGTCGGCTTTTCGGACGTTTATTATTCGCCGGAGATACAAGAGGAAGTTCGAAAAAAACTGAAAATGTCCGCAGGGCTTATCCTGGCGGTGCTGATACTTCCGAACATCATCTTTCCTGCCGCCAGCCTTATACGGGACGACTACCCCATGCGGGACGCGTTATTTTACGGTGTCGGGCTGTCAGTAATACTGACGGTTTTCTACCTGACATTCCGGCTAAGTCTGCGCAAACCTATATGGGAGGGTCAGGTCGTAAAAAAAGAAACAAAATATAAATATAAGCACAAGGACGATGATACAACTGTTCCGGTTTTCATTACGACATTCATACAGGATTCGGGCAAAAAAAAGACGTTAACGGAGTGGGAACAGGAGTGCTGGTACAGTTACTTTTCAGTGGGTGGCCGTGTGAGATATTACCCTGCGTTAGGGACTTATGAGAAGTACGACAAATCAAAAGACCGCATTATATATTGTAATTTTTGCATGATGATGAATCAAATTAATAATGAACATTGCAAGAGGTGCAATAAGCCTTTATTCAAATGAAAACGATAGGAGGAATGATTATGGAAAAGTTCAGCACTTTGGAAGAAGCCGTTGAATTGGCATCCACCCGCTGCGTCAGTTGGACAGACGCGACATCCGCCGACAACAGGTACAGTGCTGATGACATGACCGGAATTGCTGAAGCAGCCGACAGCGAAGACCCTCTGGACGAGGATGGTTTCTACGTCGTATCGCCAGCAGGGGCTATCGGCATCAGCGGCGACGGAGACGACATCAATTGGATTTTCATATCCGATAACGCGCCGGGTGAGGATTTGCCCGCGCAGACCCCGCAGATTAATTTCTGCCCTAAATGCGGTCAGCCGGTAGACCCCGGTTCGCACTTTTGTAGTAAATGCGGCGGTCAGCTGAAATAAACCTAACCGAATGGAGCAAGCGGCTTTTCCCTAAGCCGCCCAAAATTTTGGGAAACACCGCAAATACAAGGGTTTATAAAGTTTGCATTATTCTGAATTACAACTAGAATGGAGTTTATGTGAAAAAAAGATTTATGCTTACATTATTAGTATTCTTATATTAGTGATATCATTTATATTAGGACTGTTTGTATTTTTTATACCGTTTAATGATGTCATTGTATTTTATGTTATTATTTTAGGTATTATTTTTTCAACAATTTATTTTATAAAAGCTATGCTAAAGTTAAAAATAACTAATATAGCAATAATAATTTTGACTATGCCCTCACTTTATTATTCATTAACCTTTATAGTAATGTGGATGATAATTTATTGTCAGTAAAATGGGGTAAAAACCCTCGCCTTTAGGCGAAACCTTTAGGTCAACCTGCTGGAATAATAAAAAAACCTTATTTAGTTAATAATAGCTAAGAGGTGAAGAAAAAAATGCAGAACTATAGAAAATCGTCGCATAGTACGTATGATATAAAATATCATATAGTATGGATAACAAAATACCGAAAAGCAATATTAACAGGAAAGATAGCAGAAAGAGCAAGAGAGTTAATAAGACAAACATGTGCAATAAATGATGTAGAAATATTAGCAGGACATGTAGGAATAGACCATGTACACTTGTTAGTATCAGTACCTCCACATTTGTCAGCGAGTAGAATAGTCCAATATCTGAAAGGTGGAGCATCACATAAAATGCAAATGGAGTTCAAAGAATTGAATAAACAATATTGGGGAAGACACTTATGGGCAAGGGGGTATTTTGTAGCAAGTAGTGGAAATGTAACAAATGAGGTAATAGCAGAATATATAAAAAACCAAGACCTAGAAGAAAGACAAAATAGCAATAATTTTGGAATCAATGAACTTTAGGCGGCTTTAGCCGCCCTACGAACCTACCGCCTTTAGGCGGTAGTGGTTCAGTTTTCGCCATATGTACCATTTGGATAAGATATTAACATGTCACTAAAATATACTCCAGAGCGACCGCTACAATTAAAAGAGTTATAAAGTAATCAGTGCGGAAATGATGAGCCAAATTTACTCAATAGACGAAATATCCCTGACTGTTAATTATCAAACATAGCCACAGTTTTATCCGAAGCCAGGGAAGGAATTTCAGAAAGGTTGAGAGCTAAGATACACATTCATGTGAGTTGGAACACATTCTACCGCCCCTACTCCTTCCGCATATTTCCCCTTTCCCCTCTCGCTTAATCCGTTCTTCCTCCACAAGCCTTGAAATGTAATCCCCTTTGGCAATAGCGCGGTAGGTTTCCGCAATATCGGAATAAACAGAATAAAGCTGTTCGCAGTCCTTGAAGCTATTTTTGAGGGTTGCTATTTTTTTATCATTATCAGATTTCATATTTTCAAAGCGGATAAATACCCGGCAGTTTCAAGTTGGACGAATTCAACCGCCTGCCTGACTATTGAAATCTTTAGACACTCCACTTGGCTAGGCGGCTGTTTCCTCAATTTGCTTCCATTCGTCCATGTCGAATATAACTTCCTTGCGTTTTACCTGTTTATATTTTCTCATCAAAAATTCCTCCTTAGTTTTTTTCAATAGGGTTTTAGGCTTAGCCTAAGAGGGGCTATCGGATTTTGGGCAAGGGTGTCCAAAATATCAAACTCAAAGGGTACGCCCTGAATTTGGGACGATGTGGGAAAGTATACGATACTTTCTGTGGCTTGNNGCATACCCGAAACTAAAAAAAATAATTGCGGAGTTTTCCGCTGGTTTTCAGTTTTTTGCTTACCCCTCAATTTTTTCTTCCGTCGCGGCAATGACGGAAAATAAAAATATCCCTTCATAAGTACCTACAAAAAATGCTTATTTTTAAACCCGACTATTAAAAATCAGCAATTTGCACAAATGCGAAAATTTAAATACCGCTCTTTAAGCGCAATCAACCGGTTTAAATATAATTTTTGTTCAGGTCAAAATAAGTGGCGGTTTTAAAATACCCTCTATTACTAAGGACAAAAAACAGCGAAAA
>DBCY01000087.1:0-183 GCA_002293295.1 Ruminococcus sp. UBA946
TTGACATTTTTTACCTCCGATATTTAATAAATTTCATAAAATTAATTACATCATATATTTAAGCCGGGGGTATAGCTTTTTACATAGTATAGATATTTCACAATATTTTTAATATTTTTTCGTTGAAAATAACAAATCGTATTATGATTCATTAATTCTTAATCAAATTGTAATTTGTATTTT
>DBCY01000087.1:239-6422 GCA_002293295.1 Ruminococcus sp. UBA946
GCGATACCGCCATTGTTAATTGTTAATTGTTAATTATTAATTGACACATGGTACTAGCTACTATTCTCTAACTACTAATAGGAGATAATAATAAGAATGACCGAACAGACGCTGAGAAATCAAATCCTGCCTATGGCAACGGAAATAATAGGCGAGGTTAAAAAAGTTATTATCGGCAAGGACGATATTATAATAAAGACCCTGCTTGCAATTATTTCAAGGGGGCATATCTTGCTTGACGATATTCCCGGGGTAGGGAAAACCACTCTGGCTCTCGCATTTTCAAAATCGATGTCGCTTGATTATAAGAGAATGCAGTTCACCCCCGACGTCCTGCCCGCCGACGTCACCGGTTTCAGCGTCTATAACAAGCAGAGCGGTCAGTTTGAATACAAGGAGGGGGCGGCGGTATGCAGCCTTTTCCTTGCCGACGAAATCAACCGCACCTCAAGCAAAACCCAGAGCGCGCTTTTGGAAGTCATGGAGGAGGGGGCGGTTACCGTTGACGGCGTGACAAGGACGCTCCCTAAGCCTTATATTGTTATCGCCACCCAGAACCCCATCGGTTCAATCGGGACGCAGATGCTCCCCGAATCTCAGCTTGACCGCTTCATAGTCAGACTTTCAATGGGATACCCCGACCTTGACAGCGAAATTCAAATCCTGAAATCAAAGGAAAACGCCAGTCCCATGTCGGGAATAAAAACCGTCGTAAACAACAGGGATATTATTATTATGCAGAACGCCGCCGATAATGTCTTTACCGATGATAAGATATACCGTTATATAGCCGAGCTTGCCGGGGCAACGAGGAACTGTCCCCAGCTCAAGCTGGGAATAAGCCCCAGGGGAACCGTGGCTGTATGCTCAATATCAAAAGCCGCGGCTCTCTTAAGGGGAAGGAACTATGTTATTCCCGACGATGTCAGGTATATTCTCGGTGACGTCGCCGAACACAGAATCCTTCTGACGGCAAAGGCTAAAGCCGCCGGTCTGGATTCAAAAATTATTATAAAGGATATATGCGCCAGAACACCGGCGCCTAAAATATGATATGAAAGTTTTTTATGCCGTCCTGCTGACAGCCGCGGCAGTCTTTTATGTGTTATATCAGGATAACCTTTCTTTTTTACTGCTGCTTACCCTCATTATTTTCCCGTTTATACTGCTTTTCTGCCTTATTATAAACATAGTATTCATGAAGGTTAAGGTTACCGCCGACAGCGATACTACAGAACACGGAAAACCCGTAAAGCTCCGTATCCGTATAATGAACAAATCGTTTTTCCCCGTTTCATGCTGCAATATTATTATGAAATATACCGACCTGGATAAAAAAATACAGAAATTCTTTACTGAAATCCCGCTCCCTGCGCGTTCCTCGGAAAGCGTTATTTTCAGCATTAAGGCTGAGCACTGCGGGGTAATCGATTGCTCTGTGGATAAAGTAATTATCAGCGATTTAATAGGGCTGCTTACAATTCCTAAAAGAGTGGGGTTTTGTAAAACTATACCCGTTCTTCCGGTATGCTATCCTTTTGAAGCCCCGGTCGTTAATAATATGAATACCGATGATGAAAGCGGCGTTTTTTCGGAACACAAACCGGGCGACAATCCTTCCGAAGTACATGATTTAAGGGATTACCGGGAAGGCGACAGCCAGAACAGGATTCACTGGAAATTAAGCAGCCGTTATGACGGATTAATTGTAAGGGAGCTTTCCGAACCGGTAAGCGGAAGCGTGCTTTTAATCCCCGATTTGTTCTCATGCGCCGATAAGAAGCAAACGGACGATGTTCTTGACCTGTATGCCACAATATCGGGATTTTTGTCTGAAAAACGGCTGAAGCATTCAGTAATAGCCTATGATGATAACGGGATTACGCTCAAAAATATATCCTCCCCTGCCGATTCAGTTTCCCTTCTTCAGCGGCAGGTCAGGTCAATAAACGCTGAAAAGCCCTCTCCCGACGCTTGGACCGACGCTTTGAACGAGCTTCCCGCCTTTACTAAATATACCCATATAATATGCTTTGTTTCGGGCATAAGAGCCGATGTTCTGTATGAAATTGAAATGATGGGAATCGCCGAAAGAATCAGCGTAATTTGTCTGGGATGCGCGAAAGGCGATGAAATTGAATCAAAGCTGTCCGAAATTGTTTTTTATAATACCTCGGTTGAAAGCTTTTATGAAGACCTGAGATTTTTTACCGTATAATTTTCATGTAACAATATAAATACCGAAAGGCTGCTGCAATGAGTATTAATATATTCAAAAAGACTGCCCGTACCGGAAACCTTTCGGTTGAAGCAAGTCTTTATATTGACGAAAGAAAACGTCACGGGATCCTTACAGTATTAATATATCTGCTTTTGGTAACAGCGGGAGTTTACGGAACCATATTCAGTTTTTTATCATGCGTAGAGGTTCCGGGCAGCGGTTTTGCGGCGGGGATATGCGTTATTACAGCATCTTTTTTCATGACATTTGTTTTCAGTATGAAAAAGAAGCTTTTTACCGCCGCGCTAAGCATAACTCTGACGGTATATGCCGTCGTGCTTTTTTATTTACGCAGACAAATCTGCGCGGGATTTTTCAATACTGCGAATATTTATCTTGCCAAGTCTGTCAGCAAATACAGAACACAAAGTTTTGTGGAGCTTATTTCATCCGAAAACGCCGCTGCGGATACTCAGATTTTTGTCCTCATGTTTATAATACTGCTGGCTCTGGTATTTGCATACGGAATTGTTTACCGGAACAATTTTTTCCCGGTGTTCCTTTTTTCGGCGCCGGTTCTGCTGCTCTGCCTTTATTACGGCTTTGTTCCCGATTATCCGGCTTTTATTTCGTTTATTGCCTGTTATGCCGGTATGATTGCCGTTAATATGAGCATGCCGTATACCCTGAACAGCAAGCCGTATAAAAAGGCTTCCGCCCAGTGCGGAATAATTGCTTTTGCCGTCATGCTTGCCTGCTTCCTTGCAGCTTTCCTTTATGTAAGGCTGACCGGATACGAGCGTCCCGCAAGCGTTACCGAACTTAACAGCTCAATAAAAAACTATACAAGGAATGTCAGTATCGAGGAAGTTATTACCGATTTAACTGCCATTAATCCCATCAGAATTGTAAAGACAGGCGCAATTGACCACGGCAGGCTTGGCAAGGACGGAAATATAACCTTCAATAACAAAACCGTTCTCCAGGTGAATATTCCAAAACCCAAAAATACATTTTATCTGAGGGGGTTTGTGGGTTCTGTATATGAAAGAGACCGGTGGGAGGATTTCCCTGCACAGAAAATCAGGGAATTGGAAAACATTTCAGCCGGATTCGATTCACCCGGCATTAACGTATTGCTTATGGACAGTTATAATCTGGAGGCAGTCAGAAGCGCCGATATTTCCAAATACAGCTTTTCGGTGAAAAATATCGGAGCCTCCAGGGATTATCTTTATATGCCCTACAACCTTGTCCCTGAAAGCGTCGCCAGGTATGAAATCACAGATTATTCGCATTTCAGGGGAGGACAGCTGTTAATTAATTACTTGGGACAGTTTTACGACCCGTCTGATTTATACGGCTACAGCACAATCCTGACGAATAAATGGACGTCTTCAAGCCCTGCGGTCGCTTCCGCCGAAGCTCTCTACAGACGGTTCGTTTACGATAATTATCTTATATTGCCTGACAGTTTTAAATCTGCCGATAAGGTTTTTACCGGCGAATATTATGACTTTATAGGCGCCGAAGAACCGGTGGGCGGCAAAACCTCCCTGACTGAAATGATTGTTTTCAGCCGTAAGCTGTATTTCATAAAAAAATGGCTCAGGGATAACTGCGAATACAGTTTAGCGGCAGGAAAGCTTCCTGACGGCAAGGATTTTGTCGATTATTTCATTACCGAAAACCGTATGGGCTCTTGTTCTCATTTTGCCTCCGCCGCGGTTCTTCTTTGCCGTTACGCCGGAATTCCAGCCCGGTATGTCGAAGGGTATGTCATCAAACCCAATGATTTTTCTGAAAGCACACCGTTCGGAACGGCGCAGACCGTTAATGTCACCGACGCCGGGGGACACGCATGGGTTGAAATTTATATCAGCGGTTACGGGTGGTATCCTATGGAATTTACATCAGGGTACGGTTTTACCCAGACGGCCGTAACCACCGCAGACGAGACCGAGGCTGAAACTGCCGCTTCCGGGGAAGATACCGGTTCTTCTGAAAGTAACATTACGGAAAGCGTTACCGGTTCGTCTGTCCAGACCGACGTTACCTCAGGCGAAGCGACGGAAAGCATTACCGGAACACAGGCGTCATCCGCAGACGAAAACACTGATATGCCGGCTGTAACGGGTCCGGCTGACGGAACGGGGCAGAATACTGTGCAGGGGTCAGGTTTTAAAGCGGAAGAATATTCCCGAAGGAAAAAGACTTCTCCTCTTTCACCCCCTTTTAATACTTTTCTTATTATTGCGGGAGTTTTAATTCTTACGGTTTTGGGAATGCTTGCAAGGAGATTTTATATTATAAAAAAATTCCATATAAATGCAATTGATACAAAGGATATTGATAAAGCGGCAGGCGTTGTTTACGGCAGATTCAAGAAGCTTCTTAAGCTGCTCAGACTCCCCGGCATGAGTGATATGACCTATGCCGATTATGTTAAGGAATTGTCCGAAGCATCGCCATATATGTCGGACGGCACGGCTGAAGCTGTTATAAGGACAGCTCTCAAGGCATCGTTCGACGAACTCCCCTTAACCAGAGGGGAACTTAATGAAATGTATTATTCAGTGCTTAATATTATAAAAAGATACTACGGTAATTCAAATTTATTTAAGAAGCTTTATATCAGGTATTTTCTTTGCCTGATATAGCAGGTTAAGTTATAAACAAATTACTTAACGCAATATATAATACTAGTATAAAATACAGGGAGAAAATAATGTACACGCTGCTAAAAAAAGAAAACAAAGCAAGGAGAGGGCAGTTTGAAACAGTCCACGGGACGTTCCAGACGCCCTGTTTCATGAATGTCGGTACTTCCGCCGCTATTAAAGGCGGGATTTCGTCAGTTGATTTAGTTGATTTGAAATGTCAGGTTGAGCTGTGCAATACATACCACCTTCATGTGAGACCGTCGGACAGGGTTATAAAGGAAATGGGCGGACTTCATAAGTTCATGAACTGGAAAAAGCCGATTCTGACAGACAGCGGCGGATTTCAGGTATTCTCGCTTGCAAAGCTCCGCAGAATTAAGGAGGAGGGGGTTTATTTCAATTCACATGTTGACGGACGCAGGATTTTTATGGGACCGGAGGAAAGTATGCAAATCCAGTCAAACCTTGCCTCAACAATAGCAATGGCATTTGACGAGTGCGTTGAGAATCCGGCGGCTTACGGCTATGCTGAAAAATCCTGCGAACGCACGACAAGATGGCTTTACAGGTGTAAGGATGAGCTTGAAAGGCTCAATTCCGTTCATGATACAATAAATAAAAGACAAATGCTTTTCGGCATTAACCAGGGCAGTATATATGAAGAGCTTCGGATTAAACATATGGAGGAGATTGTTAAGCTTGACCTGGACGGTTATGCGGTAGGAGGGCTTGCCGTAGGCGAACCGACTGAGGAAATGTACCGTATTATTGAAGCAGCCGAGCCATTTATGCCCGAAAATAAAATAAGGTACCTAATGGGGGTAGGTACTCCTTCAAACCTGATTGAAGCCGTCGCAAGGGGGATAGACCTTTTCGACTGCGTTATGCCGAGCCGGAATGCCCGGCATGCTACCGTTTTCACATGGAGCGGCATTATGCATGCGACTAATAAATGCTATGAAACGGATGAAAAACCGCTTGATACCGAATGTGACTGTCCAGCCTGCCGGAATTTTTCGCGTTCCTATATAAGGCATCTTTTTAAAGCAAACGAACAGCTGGCCGGAAGGCTTTGCGTACAGCATAACCTGTATTTCTACAATTCGCTTATGGAACGAATCAGGGATGAAATTGACAGCGGTAATTTCAACAAATTCAGGGAAAAGTATTCATTGCTTCTTTCCTCTAAATTATAGTGCCTGTTCTTAATTAATGCGTACTGAACAATTACACATTTTGTGTAATTGTTTCCGGAAACAGACATGTCTGTTTCCAGGTGCGAAAAAAGCAGAGCTTTTT
>DBCY01000201.1 GCA_002293295.1 Ruminococcus sp. UBA946
TAATTGTTAATTTTTAATTGTTATTTGGTACTAGGGGGAATTGGTATGGCATTAAGCAAAAAAATAACGGCTGTAATTCTATTTGCCGTAATTATCGTTTGTATGAGCGGATATATAAATTCAATAATTGAATCAATAACAGAAAATGAAGAACCGGCTCCCGCTTCGGAAGATATTCCGGAAAACAGCGAAGAGGACGGAGATGAAGCTTTATCATTTGCCGATAAAATTAACGGATACATAGATGAAGCTGAAAACAGCTTTAACGATATCGCCTTTAAAATTCCCTTTATTGAGCTGAACGGACTGATAAACAAAGCTGTCGGTAAAAGAGCAATTATTGACGCTGAACCGAACCTTACGGTTTATAAATACAATAACGGTCACTTGTCCAATATATCGTCTGATTTGAATAAAAACTATGACGGACGGGTGCAGAATATAATTTCATTACGAAATTTTACCAACGATAAGAACATTGATTATCTATATGTAAATATACCGTTTAAAACCGATAAAGCCAATCCTGAACTCCCTGAGGGGATAATTGATAATTCAAATATCCTAATGGATGGTCTGGTGAACGGAATCACCGAAGCCGGAGTGAGTAATATTGATTTAAGACAGGTTATGCATGACGAAGGTATAAATCAGTATGATATGTTTTTTAAGACAGACCATCACTGGAAGCCGGAGACGGGGCTTTGGGCTGTTAATAAAATAAATGAATACCTCGTGTCAGAATTCGCTTATGAAGACAAAAGCGGACTGCTGGACATAAAAGATTATAATATTGATACCTACAATGATATTTTTTTAGGTTCGCTCGGCAGAAGGACAAGCAAGAGCTATTCAGGAATTGACGACCTTTCCCTGATTTATCCGAAATTCCCCACAAACCTGACGTTTTCTATACCCTCAAAGGAAATATCAAGAGAGGGAAAATTCGAGGATACAATTTTTGATTATAAATACCTTAATCATGATTATTATGACTGGAGCGCTTACAGCGTTTATACCGGAGGAGACCACCCGTATAATAAAATAATTAATAATAATGATAAAAGCGGAAAAAAAGCATTACTGATAAGAGACAGCTTCAGCTGTGTTACAGCTCCGTTTTTAAGCCTTTGTTTTTCGGAACTGCATATATTTGATATGCGGTATGACACAGGAAATTCTATGTATGAGCATATTGAAAAAATAAACCCAGACTTAGTTATTACAGCATATAACGGCGACAGATTATGGGGAGGATTTGACTATATGTTTCAGTTTGATAAGGTTAGAAAACATTAATGATATGATTTGTTAATAAGAAAGGATGTTTATAATGGCAAAAGAGAATTTTACTTATGAGGATTTCATGCTTGACGTTCCCCCTGAAAATACCCGGTTTGTAAATGACATGCATAAGCTGTTTACAGAGAAAGGGTGTACTGTTAAAATTACTTCCGCGAAGAGCGGTTTTGTTGTATCCTATTCGCTTAACAAACGCGTACTGTTCAATTATATTTTCCGTAAGTCAGGTATGATTGCCCGTATTTACGGGGATTTTGCGCATGGTTATATAGAGGGTTTGGATTTGCCCTCCTCAATGCTAAAAGCGGTTGAAAAGGCTCCGCTGTGCAGACGTTTGCACGACCCGTCAAAATGCCTCCAGACCTGCCGGATGGGTTATATTTTCAATTTAAACGGCAAGGAATATAAAAACTGCCAGTACAGCGCTTTTATGTTCCCAATTAATGACGAAAGCAAACCCTTTATCCGCAGTTTCATTGAAAATGAAATTTGTTCTCGTGAATCGGCGTAATCTCCTTGATAATGTCAGCAGACACTATATACCAAGGGAAGGTTGAATAGATGAGTAATGCCTGGAAAAATATAAAACCAGATGATTATGACGCTCATATGTCACATCCTAATGTCGCACAAATTCAAATGCTAAGCAGAATTATTAAAGAGCAATTTGAATTAATCCCGCTGGAACGGCGTTCATTTTCCTGTGCCGCCATTTTAGGTATTACCAACGGGAACGGACTGGAGCATGTAAACCCATGCGGAATCGGTAAAGTAATCGGAATTGATATCAACAGTGAATTTCTGAACGAATCACGTGTTCGTTATCCTGATGTTGAATCTAAATTAGAACTCTTTCAATTAGATTTAATGAATGATATATTCAAGACTGCAGAAATTCTTTCACAATGTGATTTAATTATCGCAAATTTACTGATTAAGCACATACACCTTAATAATTTTATAAAAATCATTTCCGCGTTGCCAAAACACCGTCAGACAGTATCATGTGTCATACAGGTAAATCCTGACGGTATTGCCGTTTCGCACTCCGGATTCGAGCATGTTTTCGATGAAATTGCTAAGCTAAGAGAAGAAGAAAGTGAGGATTTAATAACGCAATCAATGAATGAGAATGGTTTTATACTGACGAATCGATTATTATATGACTTACCAAATGGAAAACTTTTTATACGCCTTGATTATAGCGCCGAATAAATGCTCTTTATTCTTATACTTTAATTTCCCAAAGGTGTTTATTTTAAACATTTATAAAAACAGCACATGGCGATTATGAACCTTGTGCTGTTTTTGCTGCGGCAGTTCTTTTTTCGGTCGCGTCATAAAATGAGAGAAAAATTCATCTAAATCTTTCGTAAATACCCGTAAATTCCCAAAGTAAGTTCC
>DBCY01000097.1 GCA_002293295.1 Ruminococcus sp. UBA946
TAATAACATTATCAAAGGGGTTTTATCAATGAATCATAAAATTAATTTCCTCCCCATTTTACCGGTTATAATTATGATAATCTTTAACGGGTGTATAGATTCTGGCTCCCAGGATAATATTAATGAGAGTGCCTTGATTGCATCTGATATTCAAAATGAAACAAAAATGTTACAGGACTATACATATGAATGGCAAAAATCTTATTCTGATTATTTGAATGATTATGAAAATTTACTTCTCGGGATATATATTGATGACATCAACGGTGATAATATTCCCGAAGTTATATTGGATATTAATGGCCTTGGAAGTTTAAATGTATTATATTTTATAAATACCGAAATGAAAGTATTAGAATTAACGGTAGCATCTTTTGGGCACACTAATTACATAGAAGAAACCGGTCAGTTTATTAACTTGCATTTTTATGGTCATACAACAGGTACGCAAGGTTGCTGGGAACAATATATCTATAGCTGGACGCCTGATGGTTATGTAATGACAGTCAGTATGGAAAGGAATACTAATAATTACCTTGACGGTTATGGTTTTATAAATGGTGAGAAAGTTTACAACACAGAATTTAATGAACAAATTGATTATTATAAAAAAATAGAAGAACAGCAATCAACTGATATTAATTTTATAAAGTTATATGATGAAAATCTGGATAAACTGCCAAATTCAAAAGAGCTTTTAAATCAATATGTTAATGAAAAACTCTTTCCGAAGAATAATGGTTGATGGGATTTATGAATTGGCATAAATGGCAGCAATGGGTTCATACTATACAAATTATGACAGTCTCATTGCGTGTCATTTCGCTTAATCCTAAACAATAACCGAATTCATAATAAACTCGGTTGAATATTCCTGAGCGTCAAGGGAGTCAATATTGCATGAACCATTATCAAGCCTTTTGTCGGTACAAACCGAATCTTCCCAGACAGCTTCGCTGAAAGCATTTATCGTGTTTACGCAATGGGATAAAATAAAGTATTTCTTTAATCCGAAGAGCCTGGAATAAAACCTGATTCGCTCATTTACATGACCCTTTTTTGCATTATGTATATTTACAGGTATTTTACGTGAAGCGGCAGCGGTTTTTATACCCCGTATAAGTACCTGTTCGGCTGAATCGCAGTAAAGGTCGGTAATCCGGTAAAGCTTAAGGTTCCGTTCCAGAAAATCACAAACGGCTTTTTCAAGCATTAAAGGGTCAAGGGGCTGCGGGGAATACCATTCATCAAGCGTAACAATCTGTTTTAATCCTTTTGTAAAACCGGTAAGATTAAGCGCATGAGCGGAGCGGTTTCCTCCGAAATCCAGTCCGGCTGTGCAGAAAGTAATATCAGGCGGAGGCTGATTTATAATAAAATCAGATGGATTATCGGCAAAAATCCGGTAAATAATTCCTTCGGCAGCTCTCCAGAGTCCTGAAATATAACGGTCATAATAAACAGTTCCCGAATATTCTTTTTTCAAAGAAGAAACAAAAACAGGGTCAAGAAAAGGATTGTCATCAATGGTAAACTGCATCTGAAAAATATCGGCTTTAGAATTAAGGAATTTATTAACCCAGTGATTTGGATTATCAGGGTTACAGGTGCCGTCGAAGCAGGCGCCTTTCTTATCAAGCCGCGATTTAAGCATTTCAAACACATCTCTTGACCACGTAGTGATTTCATCGCCGTAACAGTAAACGATTCCGGAGCCTTGTAATTTTGACACCTGTGAGGATTTTTCTGCTCCCAGGCAGTAGCAGTCCCGTCCGAAAAGTCTGATTTTACCTGAATTTGAAGGATAACCGACGAGCGCGTCCGACCAGATTCCCCTAAGAGGGTCAAGGATGTTGCGTTCAATGGTTCCGGCTGTATTTCCGATAAGAACAATCAGACCATCTTTGGATGCGCTGCGTATACGATAGGGGATTTTAAAATAATCAATATAAGTTTTGCCGGAACGGGTAGCGCCGTATGAAATATTCCACCTGTGAAAACTTTTAACTGTGTTTTGCCAGACAATCTTTTGTTTAGGGGAAAAATCAATCATGAAGACAGACTCCTTTTATAGTATTATACATTTATTATCAGCTGGTTAAGAATACTGTCAAGCTTTACAAGCGCTTCAAAGGAAGGGTCATCGTCTTTGTCATTCCAGTCCTTAAAATTGTTAATCAACGAGAATTTTGCGCCTGCGGAACTGTATTTATCGAAAAGCCGAGCTTCAGTATACATTTCAATACGAAGCAATGCCCGTTCAATAACATCTTTATAAGAAGATTTGCCGCTGTATTTAAGCAAATCGCACCGCGAACAGAACCCTAAAGTATAAGCAAGAGCGGAAACAGTAGGCGGCTTCTGGTTGTCAGTAATAAAATTCCCTGATTTATCAATGCAGGGCTGTCCGTCGGAATCAAGGCGGATTTCACCTTCGCAGGATTTAAAGAAATCATCAATTAATGCCTGCAGTTTTTTTGCGGAATAAAACTTAGGAACACGTTTGTCCATAATAAATATACCTCCCGATTAACTATTTTAAACATAAATTCCTTCAAATTTCCTAAAGGATACATTATAGTAAATGTAAAAGCCAAAATGCTTATAATAACGATTAATTTATTAATGTTAAATACAGGGCTGAGACAACGATTGAAAAATCATCTGTACCCACAAGAGTTCTTCCGTTATCCTCAATAAGCAAAACTTTATATACCTTTGAGTATTCAGACTGTTCAATATTATTTCCGTAATGATCTTTTGCGCCTGCATTAATACGTACCTTATCATCTCTCTTTATACAGAAGGGATTTAAAGCGTTCTCAGGAATAACCGGTTCACATGGATTATAGCAGTTAAACCCTGTAAGCAGTAAGCGTCCTTCTAAATACGGAGCAGGGTCAATTGCTGTTTCTTTGCCCCCGATGATTTTATAGAGCCCGAAATGAAGATGAATATCATCTGAAAATCCTGTTTTACCCATTACTCCGATTATATCTCCCTTTTTTACCTTATCCCCTGTTTTGACTTTAATTGAACAAAATGCAAGATGGCAGAAACGAATAATATACTTGTTGTCAATATTAATTTTTACATTGTTGCCAAAATCATTGCAACCTGACTTGTCCGTGCCGGCAATAAAGTCCTTTACATATGTAACAATACCTGATTCGGGTTTATTGTTAATAAATTCATAATGAATCCTCCGTTTTTAATTTTTACTGTACGGATAATTTTAACATCCGTAACAGGGTAACATTTTTACCGGAAAATAATATTGATTTAGATTACAAGCTGGTGCTTAATTGATATTTTTCAATCAATTCTTAAAAATTATTTTTGTTGAAAAACTTGACAGGTGTTTATAAACCGGTCTGTCAGGTGTTCCGCATTTTGCTGCCATTATAATTTCTGTCTTATTTCAAGAAATCCTATATAAAATTTCATTTGCCGTCACTTGACAAGAACACTAATCGGATGTATACTATCAGTAATCCACAATAAGAAAGGATGACATTGCTATGAACAAACTATTACCTGCCCTTTTACTTTCTTCTATTTTGTCAGCGTTTGTTTTGGGAGGATGCTCTGAACCGGTACCCCTTACCGGCGTTGAAAACACAACGCCAGTAAGCGGTGAAAATCAGGAAACAATGGAAGATAATCAAACGGAAAACAGCTTTAACACAGAAGTTCAAGCCTTTGAGTTAAAAATAGATAACAACGAAGAACAGAACTATGAGACAACTCTTAACTTCTCACGTATAAAAGGAACTTATGAATATAAGGGTCTTAGATTTGAAGGCGAATATTCTCGCTACAACGATGCTTTCAGTGGTTATGTCGAAAACTTTTACCTTGATACTAAATCACTGTCAGATGAACCCGGATTATCTTTGTATAATGCCGCTCTTCAAATAGCAAATGCATTTTCTAATAACGATATAAAAGAATTAAGAAAGCATTTTGGAAGTGAAGAAGATTTCAATAGAATGATTGAGCGACATGATATTGATGTCGAATCACCTGTTTGCGAAAATACGCTTAACCTAAAACCATATAATGTTAATGCCTATGATGACGGGCATGGTGGTTTCTTATTTATGTTTCTTAGTACTCCGGAAAATCCTGATATGGAATCTGGAATCTTTGTGTATGTATATATGTATTTAAACGAAAACGGAGAGTGGAAGACCACATCTATTGGGACAGACTAGTACCTCGTAACATCTAAAAATTGCGATTAATGTATTAAAATCATACCGCCGCAGGCGGTATACCACCATTGTTAATTGTTAATTTTTAATTATTAATTG
>DBCY01000135.1:0-12230 GCA_002293295.1 Ruminococcus sp. UBA946
TTATCGCAGTAACATACGATTTCACCCTCGCCGTAAAATTCGCTCCACTCAACTTCTTTCATTGTGTGCCTCCGTTCGTTATAATAATTTGGATTCTGGGCATAGTGGAATAAAACTTCCTAGCCTGAATATCAACAATCTGCGCATCATCCTTGTATGCGTACCCGTTGAGGGAATCGGCAACGACTTTAAGGATATTGTCAAGGTCAGGCTTTTTGACGGGTCTTATCGTGCCATCTTCCATAGCACGCTGTTTTTTTCTGCTTGCGCTTTTGGGGATTGCATAATAAGCAATCACACGCAGGTCCAGCATTTCGTTATCCCCGAACCTTGCCGTCCCGACCTGCCGCTTGTATTCGGTGCGAATAAGGTTTTCATAAAGAACGGTGTTGTCGGGCGTTCTTGTTGTAATATGCTTGCCGCACCTCGCAAACTGCGGTCTGCCTTTTCCCTTCGGCTCGCCCTGAACCGTGAATGATATTTTCAATGCTTTACCTCCATACTTATGCTTTTAATCGTAATACTCTCATCTTTCGTTGTTACTTGAATTCTTGTTTGGATAAGAATTACTTATACTATCTTTTTTATTTCGCTTTTTTTCACATTCGCAAAGGCAATATGGAGTTGCTTCCTTTCCCATCCAAATAATACGACACTGCTTAGGGCTTTTGCATTTATAACAATAAAGCAATCCATCTTCGCCTATGTAATCCTCACTGGATTTTCCAATATTTTCGAGTACTCTGTCGGATATAGCACCTACGGCACCCGGCATATTATCTATTTGAAGATTAATTGGCTTACTTTCAGCTATAGCTGTTCTCTTATGTTGATTAGTTTGATAATATATTTCTATAAGTTCTTTAATTTGTCCTATTTTTGGAGGATAACCGGTTTTGTCATTGAATGTATATTTTAGCACTGCATTCTTAACTGTTTCAAACACATTGTCCTTAAACCCCTCAGACCATAACCAAATCATATCATTAGCCTGTGCTCTTGTAAGATTTGCATACCATGATAAATAGGCAGATTTAAGTATTTTCAGAACAATAATCGTTTCATCCCTGTTCATAATAATCATCCCTTATTTCATCAAACACATCTCGTTTTTGTGCTTCTTCTATTTCAAACTTTGAAGGTTGATTAAGATAACTCTCAAATTTTGTCCCAAACAAGGTTTCTGGTCGAAGGTATTTTGACATTTCACTGTTCTGCCATTCTACACACTTCTTATCAATAACAATTTTAAAATCATTTAATAAAAACCCTTCATTGATTCTTGCTTTGATATGATGTTGCGTGCTGGCAGTTTTCGCTTTATAATTTGTCCCTGCTCTGAGATTTAAATGGTTTACGATTTGAGATACTAATTGTGATGTTTCATCACCTAAAACTGATAATGTTTTGTCTGTTTTTTTAACGGTATACAATTTATCAAATATTTCACCGTCATCCGGTTTGGGTAATTTTGATACCTGTGGGCGATTAATCTTTTGCCAGGTATTCCAGTTAAGCAGAAAATAGTATTCGTTATCTCCACTGTGATATAATTTTATTGACATATTTACTGCTATTTCTTGTAATGAACTTTCAATATCTTTTTTCGTTACCTTTTCATCATAAGGAAAAAGTGTATTCTTGATATATTGAGGATTAGCTCGACCAATGCCTTCATCATCAGCTTGTGAAAAAAGCCCAATAAAAACCAATTTAGCAAACATCGACAATTTCCCAAAGTCTTGGCTTTCCCAAATACAGGGGTCAATCATTCGCTTCCTTGCCATATCACTACCTGCTTTCTTCACGCAAACGGCGTTCCTTCGTTATCATCCTGCTCAACAGGTATCGGAGTAACATCAATTATGTTTTCGCTCTGTTGCTTTAATTCATCAAGCCTTATCATGGCTTTTTCAAATAATGTTATCGGCATTCCAGTAGTGGAACTTAATCCGAATTCTGCTAGGATGCGAGCTATAACATCATTTCCTTCGTCCCCAAATAATACTTTAGCTTTTCCGAAGAGCTGTTTCCTTTGTTTTTGTTCTATCGGTGGGTCGTTGTTTTCTCCCGCTACTGGTTGCGGATTATCTAATTCAGAAGGGATAACACCCGATGCTGTAAGCTCCTCTTCTGAATAAACACCCTCATATTCTTTTGGAAATGCTTCTCTTACGCATTGACTGACAGCAACCTTGTTAATCATAGTGGCAGGTTTGCTTTTCCAGTTCGCCATTCCTTTATTATACTCGGAAAGCGACACTTCCTTAAATGCTGAGAGGTCTTTACCATTGCAGGTATAATGTACTTTGCACCAACCGCCAATCAGTTCCTCGCCGGGATAAAGACAACAGCCTTCCTTCTGTACAATCTGTTCACCGCGCTTAACCGTTATTCCGTCCTCTTTGCATAAATAATCCGGATGTTCAGTAGCTTTTCGTAAATAAGCCCACTTTCCGACTTGTATTTGAGCAGGGTCGCCATCGCTGTACTTTATAAGGAAAACTTCTCCTTGAACAAGTGGGTTAAGCTTCTGCGCTTTACAAGTGTGCATAAAAAACAGGATTTCTTGGTCGCTTACTAAATTTGCTTTGCCCCTTACTAGATACTCCTTTACAAATTTGATGTCAAGCTCCACTGTTACCCCTAAGACTTCGTAACTTACTGTAAATGCGTTCTTTTCAGCCTTAGTTATTGCAGTATTTCCCGCTGTGTTTCCCATAGCAATATCCTCCTAACTTTTTCTTATACTGGTCTTAATGGTTTCTTTATAGATTATTCCGGGTATGCTTACCTTACCTTTGCTTGCCCGAATGAGCCTCATAATTGCTTTTTCATCGACAGGGCGTATAACCATTCCAGCGACTGCTATTGGCACTTTATCGTTATCAACTGAAACTAATTCCCAGTCCGTAGTTTGGCTAACACCCTTGACTTTTGGCGGTTCAGCTGTTATTGTTACATTTCTGCTCATTGTATCAGCCATTTCAGCATCCAACATAACACACTCAGCTGCGGCGCTGTCACCGGATTTTTCCAGTTTAATTGCTTCTAAAAGCTTTCTTTCTGCTTCTTCCTGTGCAAGCCTGCGAGTTTCTGCTTCTGCTGCTTTCCTTTTCCTTTCTTTCAAAAGTGCATATTCACCCATAACCCTTTTTAAAATCGCTTCTGCATTTTGCAAGGGTTTTAGGATTTGCTTCTCTCTGTCACAAATAGTTTTATGCGCCTTATAAGCATCGTCTTTCATATCTTTAAAAAATGATATTACATTAGCTGCTTCCTGTTTTACGCGCTTTCCAAATTCCGCGGCGTTGTTATAATCTTCATCGGTTTCAATAATGATTGATTCCGCTTCAAGCTCTGTTGATGTAACTTTCCGAGAAAGAACAGCTTCATCGTTTTCAGTTCTTACGATAGCCGGCATTATAGCTACTACCTTTTCGTTTTCAATTGCTATTGACATTAATATTTCCTCCTATATTTTCTTAAATAGTTTTGTAGCGATAAACAAGACCCGAACACTTCCCATGCTTCTGAATCACGCATTGGATAGTCAGGGTCATAATAATATGTTCCGTCTTTTCGTAAATGTAAAACTGCTTTTCCGTCAACCTTGATGCTATGGCTGTCATAAGCTTTTACGTAAGCTTCAAGTTGTACTGATGTCAGCATCTTAATTATTTCAGCTGATGTCTTGAAATCCACCAAAACCTTCATTCCATTAACAAAACAGAGCATATCAACTGTACCGGCATACCTCAATACTCTATGATAGACCTTAGTTTCAGTCGCAATAACTTTAACGTCATTTTCATGATACCAATTTTTAAAGGCAAGGAAATAACCATCATATTCTGCCGGAATATCCTTTACAGCATAGTTGAGATAGTTCTCAATTGCGTTATGTACTGCGGTTCCGCGTTGTGCTGCGGTTTCCAAAACGTTAATATCAACACTTCCGTAATAGCTGTCAGATAAAGGCTTCATGGCTGTTGTGACACTTGGTATTGCTATTCCGTTAAGTTTATACAAGTGTCCTCGTTCCTCAAAAGTAAGTTCATCGAATGCCGGTAACTTTTCAATCATAATCATCTTCACCTACTGTTCTTAATTCATAACCAAGATATTCAAGCAATTCTTTAGTTGTCATATCATCAACACAACTTTCGCACAATGGCTCGCCATCAGGATTTGACCAATATTCATCACCAGCAAAAATAGCATCGCTGCATCTTCCGCAACTGCTGATAATTTTACGTTCCGATTCATTCGGACAACCCGTTCTGCAAGGTGATGATAAACATTCAGCACACATTTACTTTCCTCCTTCCGATATGTTTTTCGATGCGAGATAACTTTTAACCTCATCAGGTAACAACAAATCAAAATAGTCATCATCTTTTCCTAGTCGTTGCAGCTTATCCCACGTATGTCTTACTATATACCTCAGCTCCTGTTCTGAAAGATTATCATACATTACCACTCCCCCCTAAACTAAATGTGTTCACCGTTGAATTCATTGGATTATCATTATGATTATCAAAAGTTTTCTCTTCCTCAGAAGTAATGCAGGAATTTATAATTTCATTATTAGAAAATATATCATTCTCTTTTATCCCTGTATTTTCGTAAGGCTTAGCCGTATCGCACAGCATTTCATATGTAGATTTTGTATTATCCTCAGCAACCATCATTAAGGCAAACATGAGAATGATAGATATTACAACTATCAATACTTCGCGCTTTCGTATCATCCTTTAATTCCTTTCCGCTTATGAAAATTCCGATGTTGAGGGGTTTCATTTTTTTTATTTCGTCTAAGAGTTCTTTATCGCTGTAGATGCCATATTCCTTTTTTAGGTATTCTCTCATTTCATTGGCTGTCATTATTAACGACATCCCTTCATCTGCTTTTCAAAAGTTAATTTCAATTCTCCCAACGTATGAGAAAGTTCATCTAAAAAACCTACAATATGCTCTAAACTAGGCAATTCATCCTCTGTTATCTTTCCGTCGGCGACTATATCAATTAATTGTTCCTTTATTCCGCTTACCCCTTTTTCAGACAAAGCTTTCAGCATTTTAACCGTTACACTCTCTATGCTATTGATGCTTGTAGCTATAACACTGCATTTCCCTATCGGACATTCATTCGCACAATAAAGGTTTTTTAATTCCGGGGCATTATATAAGTCTGACATCATCACTACAGCGTCCGGAGGAATTGACTTCGTTATTCCAAGCTCATAGTTTGCAAGCGTTGAAGGTGACAATCCGAGTAATTCCGCAGCGCCTTCCCGGCTGTTTAGCTTATCATTACATAAAGCTGCTTCTTTTCTGCACTTGAAATATACATTTTCTGTGCTTGATGTATAATCACGTTCCATTTACATATACCTTTCTTTAGAGTAATATTATAGTATAATATAATTGTCTAATTACACATCGGTAATTTTCAACTTAAAAAAATAACACTTATTCTTTCAGGAGATAAAGATAAAGCTTGTGCTAAAGCTTTGATTTCGCTTGCATTGAATGGTGTTTCACCGCCTAATTTCTTATAAAATGAATTCCTGGATTTTCCTATTATAGCAGCTGCTTTATCAACATTTATTCCTGCCTTGCATAATTCATAATTAAGTTCAATACCATTTACATTGTTTACCATTTTCTTCCCTTCCTTCCTAAGTATTTTACTATAATATCATTATATCTTACCGATGTGTAATTGTCAATCATATTTTTATAAATTGTGTAATTGTATATAAAATCATACCTATTTATGGTATAATTGTACATTAAGGAGTGTGTTATATGGATATAAATTTATTTTCAAAAAGACTACGTGATATGTTGCATTCGAGAAAAATCAATCAAAAAGAATTAGCTGCTATATCCAATACTACAGAAGCAACTATATCAAGATACCTGTCAGGGTTACACCAACCCGAAATTTCAATTGTAATGCAAACAGCAAAAGGTCTTGGTGTTTCTATGGACTATCTTTGCGGACTCACTGATATTCCGACTCCCAAAGAATCATTAGGTGATGAATTGACGTTATTAATGGATTGCTATAAAAGAGCCGATGCTCATGATAAAAAAACTATAATGACAATTCTCGAACGATATATGAAGCCGGAAGAAAAAGGGCAGCAAGTCAGCTTGAATTTATTGGGAGAAAAGCGAATTGTATAACATCACATTGGCTTGACGGTAATATTATTTATTTAGTTGTCCGGTAAAGGGGTCATTATGTCTTCAAAGATTATGGATAAATTTTTAAAAGCGGCTATTTATGTTCGTGTTTCTACTCATTGGCAAATTGATAAGGACAGCCTTCCTGTTCAGCGTGAGGAACTCATAAACTATTGTAAGTATGCTCTCAACATAAACAGTTATGAAATATTCGAGGATGCAGGATATTCGGCTAAGAACACTGAAAGACCTGCTTATCAGCGTATGATTTCACGTTTAAGAGCCGGGGAGTTTTCTCATATAGTTGTTTGGAAAATCGACCGTATCAGCCGTAATTTATCTGACTTTTCCCATATGTACGAAGAAACCAAACGATTGGGTATAACATTCGTTAGTAAAAATGAACAGTTTGATACTTCTACTGCTATGGGTGAAGCAATGTTAAAAATTATCCTTGTGTTTGCGGAGCTTGAACGCAAGGTAACTTCTGAACGTGTATCATCTATTATGCTGTCAAGGGCTAACAACGGGCAATGGAATGGCGGTAGAATAGCTTTCGGCTATGATTATGATAAGGAAACCAAGACTATATCAATAAATGAAAAAGAAGCGGCTGTCGTTCGGATGATTTATGAAGAATACGAACGAGAGCATTCACTTATTGCTGTTGCGAAAAATCTGAATGAAAAAGGTATAAGGGGCGCCGAGGAATAGCATGGAGCCCTGTGACCGTACAAGGGGTTCTGCGTAATCCATTCTATATTGGGATATACAGATATAATTACCGTGATGAAGCTAAAACTAAAGGAAATGCAGGTCACGAATACAAGTCTGAATCAGATTGGATTATTGTCGAAAACCATCATGAACCAATTATTGAGCGTGAACAGTGGGAACGAGTATCAAGCATATTAACAAACAACAGACGAATAATCGGCAATGGAAAAACTTACAATAGAGGAAATGTTCATTTATTTTCAGGTCTTGTTCGTTGTGGTTATTGTGGTTCTATCATGGGAGCTAATCACGATAAAAAGCGTTCTAACGGTTATAAACCATCACTATATCTATGTACCCGTAAGCGCCGATTTAACGATTGCCCCAATAAATATATCTCTGATGTTTCTCTCGGTCCCTTCGCTTTTAATTATATAGCTAATATGATTAAGGCAAGTAATAGTTTTGGTGTGTCTACCAGCATTGAAACACTCGAAAAAAAATTACTTAGAGGTAAAGCACTATCAAAAGTTGAACATATTGAAGGTGTAGGTCTTCAGGAATTATATGATGCTTTGAAACGTTCAAAGTCAGAGAACAAAAATTATGAGCTTCCTGTTACAGAGACTTCTGTGTCCGATAAGCACAGTCAAGAATTAGACTTGTTGTTATCTGAAAAACGTCGTTCAGAACGTGCTTTAGACCGTTTACAAACTTTGTATTTATATGGCGAGGATTCTATCGGAGAAAAAGATTATGTTTTGGAACGTTCTCGAATTGTTTCTGAAATAGAAACAATCAATAAACGTATATCCGAACTGGATAAAATACATAAAACGAATTTTTCATTATCCGATGATGAGTTTTTAGAAAAAGCAAGTTATTTCATAATTTCTCAACAACTATCTGATAAACGTGAGATAAGCTTTGAAACTTTTGCAAAAAATATTGATAATCGTACAGCTAGGAATTTCCTAACTTCTATCGTACAAAACTTTTGTATAAAAAACGGTAAAGTGGAGTCAATTCGCTTCAAAAACGGTATGGAACACCGTTTTTTGTATAAAAGCTGAAATTGATAAAAACCCTCAAACCCCTTAATATAAGGGAATTTGAGGGTTTAAAATTAATTTAAAAATCTGTTATATTATAAGCATAGCGTCGCCGAAGCTGAAGAACCTGTATCTTTCTTCAACAGCTTTTTTATAGGCAGCCATAGTATTTTCATACCCCATAAAAGCTGATACCAGCATAATCAAGGTGCTTTCCGGTAAATGGAAATTCGTTATAAGACCGTCTAAAACCTTGAATTCATACCCGGGGTAAATAAAAATATCAGTATACCCTTCGCTTTCTTTGACGGTACCGTTAAAAGTTGCGATGCTTTCAATTGTCCGGCATGATGTTGTACCTACCGCGATGACCCGACCTCCGTTTTTTTTCGTACTGTTAATTAATTCAGCCGTTGCCTTGGGCAAATAATAATGCTCGCTGTGCATTTTGTGTCTGGTAATATCATTTTCCTTAACCGGACGGAAAGTTCCAAGACCGATATGCAGCGTCACATAAGCGATTGATATGCCATTATCCTGCAGTTCGCCAAGCATTTCCCCCGTGAAGTGAAGTCCGGCTGTCGGAGCCGCCGAAGAGCCCGATTCCCTGGAGTAAACCGTCTGATAACGTTCCTTGTCCGTCAGTTTCTCCGTTATATAAGGAGGAAGCGGCATATGCCCTATTTTATCAAGCATAGTATAAAAATCTTCTTCGCAGTAAAACTTAACGGTTCTGTTACCGCCTTCCGTCGTTTCTGTGATTTCAGCATACATGCTGCTGTTTCCGGCTTCAAAGATAAATTTTGAACCCGGTTTTGCTTTCTTGCCGGGACAGACGAGTGTTTCCCAGATTTTTTCGCCTTTTTGTTCAAGAAGCAAAAATTCAACAACCGCGCCCGTTCCTTCCTTTTTACCGTATAAACGCGCAGGCAGAACCCGGGAATCATTCATAACGAGCAAATCGCCTTCTTTAAGGCAATCATATAGATTATAAAAATAGTTGTGCTGAATTTCCCCGCTTTTTCTTCCGGCAACAAGCAGTCTGGAATGATTACGGGGCTCTGCAGGAGTTTGAGCAATCAGTTCTTCTGGCAGTTCATAATAAAAATCCGTTTTAAGCATTTTTCTATCCTCTCATATTCACGGAAAAATTCCCGATATAAAATTTATTTAATATAATGTTGTTATATATTAAATCCGATAATTGTAATTGTCTGTAGGCATGTTGCATAAAATAATAAAAAACCTATTGACAAGAGGGATAAATTATGGTATCATTAATTAAACAGATAGAGGCGCGGTAAAGATTAGTAGCATTCTCCGAAGACTGTTTAACAGTCATGACTTGCTCAGGTCATTTGAGGATTATGTAAAAGGCAATGCCGCCGAAGAAAATGTTCCGGCAAAAACATTTTCTGGTCGTTTACCGAACAGGTATGCGATTGTCATCATTAACTTTATGATGGAGAGCTATCGGCTTAATAAATTAATAAAATTTATTAGTCAGTATTTCTATTATACAGTATGATGAATCGGTTTGCAACCGGTTTTTTATTTTATATACAGATTTATTCTGCGAATCCGTTCAGTTATTGACAAATAAGCCTAATATTTATTTTAAATCTGAAATCCAATTTTCAGACAGGAGCTGTATCCTCACGGAAAAAGCTCCCGGAAAGGATGGCATATGTTTATGAAACAGTATAATGTAGGTATTATCGGCGCAACGGGTATGGTCGGACAGAGGTTTGCACTTTTGATTGAAAACCATCCCTGGTTTAAGGTAACAGCACTTGCGGCTTCGCCGAGGAGTGCCGGAAAGACTTACAAGGAAGCTGTCGGAGGTAAATGGGCGATGCCGTCCGGCATTCCGGAAAATATGAAGGATATTATCGTTTTGGACGCAACCGCCGATATTAATAAAATTGCGGCTTCGGTTGATTTTGTGTTCTGCGCCGTAGATATGAAAAAGGATGAAATCAGGGCGCTTGAAGAAATGTATGCAAAAGCCGAATGCCCCGTTATTTCAAACAACTCCGCCCACCGCAATACTCCCGATGTACCGATGGTAGTTCCTGAAATCAACCCGGAGCATATTGAGGTTATAAAGGCTCAGAGGGAACGCCTTGGTACGAAGCGCGGATTCATCGCAGTAAAGTCAAACTGCTCACTGCAAAGCTATGTTCCTGCAATCCACCCTCTTATGGATGAATTTGCCTGCACAAAGGTTCTTGTCTGCACCTATCAGGCTATTTCGGGAGCAGGTAAAACTTTTGACACCATGCCTGAAATTGCCGATAATATTATTCCTTATATCGGGGGAGAGGAAGAAAAATCCGAACAGGAACCCCTTAAAATATGGGGAAGTGTTATTGACGGTAAAATTGTCAACGCCAAGTCGCCTTCATTTACGGCTCAATGCTTCCGCGTTCCTGTTTCCGACGGTCATACAGCGGCTGTATTCGCTTCTTTTGAAAAGAAACCGTCAAAGGAACAAATAATCGAAGCATGGAGGAATTTTACAGGCGTTCCTCAGGAGCTTAATCTTCCGTCGGCTCCGAAACAGTTCCTTTATTACTTTGAAGAGGAGAACCGTCCTCAGGCAAAGCTTGACAGGAACCTTGAAAACGGAATGGCGGTTTCGATAGGTAGGCTGCGTGAAGACAGCCAGTATGACTATAAGTTTGTATGCCTTTCCCATAATACGCTCAGGGGCGCCGCGGGCGGAGGCGTATTAATGGCTGAGCTTCTTGCCGTAAAGGGTTATTTTGACTGATATGTTTCCGGCGAAATATGATTTATCTACTTGTTTTCTATAATTTACCGCCAAATATATCCCGGTATAACGGAAAGGATGTATCAATATGAGTTCTTCTGTAAGAAAAGCAACCGTTGATGACGTTGAAACTATTTATAAATTTATTTATACCCTAGCGGAATATACAAACATGTCCGATAAATGTACAATCACGGTTGAAACGCTAAGGGAATTAATGTTCGAAGAAAAAGCCCTTCGCGCCGTTATTGCCGAGGAAGACGGCATTCCAGTCGGTATGGCGACATATTATTATTTCAGAATCGCAACATTTTCAGGCAAAAAAGTTTTATATATTGAGGATTTGTATATTGACGAAGCCGTCAGGGGAAAGGGCTACGGAACGCAGATTTTCGATTTCCTTCGTACCGTTGCCAAAGATAAAAACTGTTCCCATATGGAATGGAAATGCCTTAACTGGAACTCCCCCACCATTTCGTTTTATGAAAAAATGGGAGGAAAACTGTCCGACGGCTGGCTTGTATATACTCTGGGAGAGGAATACTTTTAATATTTGATTAGGAGCTGTCTGCAATGAAAAAAACAATTTTCACAGGCGCGGGGGTAGCTATCGTAACTCCCATGAACGCCGACGGAAGTATTAATTATAACGCCCTGGGAACCAATATTGATTATCAGATTGAAAACGGCACCGACGCCGTCATTATATGCGGCACCACGGGTGAAGCTTCCACAATGACAGACGAAGAGCATATAGAATGCATAAGGTATGCCGTGGAACGCGTGAATAAAAGGATACCGGTTATTGCCGGAACGGGAAGCAACGATACGGGTTATGCCGCTGAGCTGTCAAAAAAAGCGCAGGAGCTGGGAGCCGACGCATTGCTTGTCGTTACCCCGTATTACAATAAAACTTCACAACGCGGTCTTGCCGCGCACTTTACCGCTATAGCCGACAGCGTTGATATTCCGGTTATCCTTTATAATGTGCCTTCAAGAACCGGTATGAGTATTGCCATTGATACATATGATGCTTTGTCCGGGCATAAGAATATTATAGCGACGAAAGAAGCATGCGGAGATATATCCTTTATAGCAAAGCTTTTTGAAACCTGCGGGGATAAGCTTGACGTATACAGCGGCAATGACGACCAGATTGTACCTATAATGTCACTTGGAGGCAAGGGTGTTATCAGCGTGTCATCCAATATAATACCAAAAGAAACCCATGATATTGCTCAGCTTTGCCTTGACGGGAAATATACCGAAGCCGCCGCGCTTCAGCTTAAATATCTTGACTTGATGAATAAGCTTTTTATCGACGTAAGTCCCATACCTGTTAAGGAAGCAATGAACATTATGGGTATGAATGCCGGCGAATGCCGCCTCCCGCTTATAAAAACGGAGCAAAGCAAAATAGAAGCCTTAAAATCCGCAATGATAAATGCAGGGCTTATAAAATAGTAATAATACTAGGGCGTGTTCGA
>DBCY01000135.1:12334-23407 GCA_002293295.1 Ruminococcus sp. UBA946
GCTAATTATCGAACACGCCCTAGCCACTAATAACTATTTTCTAACAACTACATGAAGGACGGTGCAATATTTTGGTTTCAATTGCAATAAGCGGAGCGAACGGTAAAATGGGAAGGGTCGTTAATTCCGTTATATCCGAAAGAAATGACTGTCAAACCGCAGCCGGTATAGATTTTCTTGATACTAATGCCTATTCCGGTTTTCCGGTTTACCGGTCGCCCGGTGAAATGAATGAAAAGCCGGATGTAATTATAGATTTTTCTCATCCTAATTCTTTGGAAAAACTGCTTGATTACTGTCTGTCTACAGGAACCCCGATTGTCTTTGCTACCACGGGATATACCGAGGAGCAAATTTCCGGTATAAAAAAAGCGTCGCAGCAAATACCCGTATTCTTTACCTTCAATATGTCTCTGGGAATAAATCTTCTTATTAAGCTTTCAAATATTGCAGCCGAAGTCCTTGGCGGACAGTTTGACATTGAAATAATCGAAAAGCACCACAATCAGAAAATCGACGCTCCCAGCGGCACTGCCGTAATGCTGGCAAACTCCGTAAATAAAACCTTAAATGACAAGTATCAGTATATTTATGACCGTCACAGCCAGCGTAAAAGGCGGGATAAAAACGAAATAGGAATTCATGCCGTCCGGGGAGGCACTATAACGGGAGAGCATGAAGTTATTTTTGCCGGGCGCGATGAAATTATTTCACTATCCCATTCAGCCGCGTCAAAAGAAGTATTTGCCGTAGGCGCAGTAAACGCCGCTGTTTTCCTTTCAGAAAAAGCAGCCGGGCTTTATGATATGGAAGCTCTCCTCACAAGCCTTTACGGAATTTGCTGATTAATTTAATTTTAGCACAAAGGAGCTATAACAAAACAGCCCATAAGCGAAGAAAAAGGGGCTGCCGTTTAATTAGCATTATACACAAAAACGTAGGGTCGGCCCTATATGGTCGACCGTTACAATAAATTATTAATACGAAATAAACAGTTAATTATATAATTTCGTAAAAAGCGGGACGCCACACAGGGNNCACAGGGCGTCCCCTACGTATTATTGTACATTTTGTAAATTATGCGGAAGCCTGCCTTGGTCGTTATCCTGCCTTAGTGAAAAAATCCTTGAAAAACCGCTTGGACAACAAAAAGTCAGACTGCTATAATAACATCCCCCAATTTATTATCAAGCCGGTACATTTTTTGAAAAATTACTTGACACAAATTTAATAAAGGTATATAATATTTAGTAGATTATATTAATTAGAACATACTCGGTAAAAATTTTGTCTGCGGCACCGGTTGTCACAGGCTTTCTTTATATAATATGTCAGAAAGGAATTATATAAATATGTATAATAAAAAAGCGCGGAATGTGTTATTAATCTATATTTTAGTTTTTGTTTTATTAACGGGCTGTGAAAAAAACAACGGAAATATAAATGACAATAATGAAAACGATACAACTGATTCATCATTTGATAGTATGTCCGGTTCTTTTATTGAAACATTACCCCAGGAAACAGAAATCAAACGCCGCAGCAAGGATGATTACTTAATCGGTAAGGATAATCCGGCTATCAGCGAAGCTGTTTCCGTTAAAGAAGACACTATGGCGGATTTACCTGAAACCATTACAATTAAAGGAATAGAATATGATACATCCATTACTTCGCTGACATTAAGCAACTCTAACCTTTCAGATGAAGATATAAAAGATTTAAAATATATGGTATACCTGGAAGAGCTTTATATTTATCAGAACAGAATAAGTGATATTTCACCTCTTAAGGGGCTGACCAACCTTAAGGTTTTATCTTTATTTAAAAATAATATATCTGATTTAACCCCTGTTTCAGGTTTAATCAGGCTGAACACTCTTTATCTTCGTTCAAATAATATAACAGATATTTCGCCTTTAAGCAATTTAAAGAATCTGCAGACGCTGGATTTGTCTGAAAATATGATTACAGATATAACACCGTTAAAAAACATGACTAATATATATTCGCTTTATATCAACGATAACCGTATCGAAAATATTGATTCCCTTGAAAAAATGCTTAAAATCAACAGGCTTCATATTGAGAACAATAGTATTAATGATATTGCTGTTTTAAAGGATTTTAATGAAATCAATGAATTATACTGTAATAATAATAATATTTCAAGCATTGACGTCTTAGGGAATCTTACGTCAATCGGATGGCTTAGAGTCGGAAATAACCCGGTTTCTGACATAAGCGTGCTTTCATATTTAACGAATATGAAAAAACTTTATATAGAGGGATTAAACATTGATGACGAATCAATCCGGACCCTGCAGAACGAAATCCCGGAGTGTACGATTATTACTGATTAATTATACAAATAATAAATAAAGCAAAGGATGGCAAAACTATGATTATAATACTCAGAAAAAATTCGGATGTAGCTTCCGTTAAAAAGCTGGAGGCAATGCTTTCCGAAAAGGGAGTTACCGCTAATTATATCAAAGGCACCACACAAAGCATAATCGGTCTTGTGGGCGACACGACCCGGATTGACGAGAGCAGCATTATCGCTCAGGACTGCGTCGACAGTATACGGCGCGTTCAGGAGCCTTATAAGAACGCAAACCGTAAATTTCATCCCGATGATACAATAATAGATATATCCAGGACAAAAATCGGCGGCGGCACGCTTCATATTATTGCCGGTCCCTGCTCCGTGGAATCGGAAGAACAGATTATCGAAACGGCTATAGCCTGTAAGGAAGCGGGAGCAACGATGCTCAGAGGAGGCGCGTTCAAGCCGAGAACTTCTCCTTATGCCTTTCAGGGTTTGGGCGGGGATGGTATAAAACTACTTATTAAAGCACGCGAAAATACCGGTTTGCCTATTGTTACAGAAATTATGAGCATTTCCGATATTGATTATTTTTCCGATATCGATATCATTCAGGTAGGAGCCAGAAATATGCAGAATTTTAATCTGCTTAAAGAGCTCGGGAAATGCAGCAAGCCAATCCTTCTGAAAAGAGGACTTGCCAATACAATGGAGGAGCTTTTAATGTCCGCCGAATATATTATGTCGGAAGGCAATAAAAATATCATCCTTTGCGAAAGGGGCATACGCACTTTTGAAACAATGACGCGAAATACCCTGGATATTTCAGCCGTTCCCCTTTTAAAGCAAAAATCACACCTGCCTGTATGTGTTGACCCTTCGCATGCCGCCGGTATTGTTTCACTTATTGAACCCCTCTCGCTTGCATCTGTTATCGCCGGCGCCGACGCACTCGAAATAGAAGTCCATTGCGACCCTAAGAGCGCGCTTTCGGACGGAGGTCAGCAGCTTACCCCTGATAAATTCAAGCAGACTATGTCTAAAATTAAAGATTTATGTAATTATATGGGCAAGAAAATAGGTTAAATATGGTACTGAAAAAAATTACCGTTAAAGCTTCGGACGAATATGATATAATCATCGGTAAAGACCTTATACACGATTGTTATGAATATATAAAGACTGCTGTAAAGTCTGATTGCTTTGCGGTTATAACCGATGATAATGTCGATGAATTTTACGGAAATACTGTTGTATCGTCTTTAAAGAACAACGGTAAAACCGTATGTAAATTAGTTTTTCCTCACGGCGAAGCATCAAAGAGTACCTTAACTTTAAATTCAATTTATGAATTTCTCTGTGAAAACAATATTACGAGAACTGATTGTATTATTGCGTTAGGGGGAGGCGTTACCGGCGATATTGCCGGATTTGCCGCCGCAACCTACCTTCGCGGAATTGATTATGTTCAGATTCCGACTTCCCTGCTGGCACAGGTTGATTCATCAGTCGGAGGGAAAACAGCCGTCGACCTTCCGGGAGGGAAAAATCTTGTCGGCGCGTTTAAACAGCCTAAGCTTGTTTTATGCGATACCGGTGTTTTGAAAACCCTTCCGCGGGATTATTTCGTTGACGGTATGGGTGAGGTAATCAAATACGGTATGATTAAGTCAGCGGAACTTTTTGAAATTCTTGAAAACCATGATATTGAAAGTATTCACAGTGTTCTGGATGAAGTAATTTTAAAATGTATTTCTATAAAGCGGGATATTGTTGAAGAGGACGAGTTTGATAAGGGCGAACGAATGCTTCTGAACTTCGGACACACAATCGGGCATTCCATAGAAAAATATTATAATTTTTCAGGCATTTCACACGGTATGGCTGTTGCGTCAGGAATGAAAATTATTACCAGAAATACCGAAGATAAAAATATAACAAAAAAGGGAGTATATAATAAGCTTGTTTTATGCCTTGCTAAATATTATTTGAATGAAATAATAAATCCGCCGGTTTCCGAGCTTATTCCCGCATGCCTGAATGATAAAAAGCGCGAGGGCGGTTTTATAAACATCATAATATGTGAAGACATAGGAAAATCATTTTATAAGAAGCTGTCTTTTGACGAATTTACCGGTTTTATGAATTAAGGCTTATCACACTGCCGCTCATCACTCGTATTCCGGCAGCTTATAAAAAACACAGGAAACCCAGGCGGATTTAAAGATAATATCAGTTCCGATGTTTTTTATGCGGGTTTACGGATTGCGGAATTTATCACTGAAAGCACGAAACCCGTAGTTTGAAAGGCTGAACCTTTCAAACTTTTTTATCGCTTTACAATAAAAAAACTGCTGACAGTTATATTGATTATTTTAAACGCCACCTGTTTATATCAAATAATTATTAATTAATATTGGTATTTTTTTCTTATTTATTGTCAATGCTCAATTAAATTGACATAATCATCAGAACGGAGTAAAAAAGTATTTATGAATATCAGGATTACCCCTTCTTCCTTAAAAGGCAGTGTTACGATACCATCATCAAAAAGCTACTCGCATCGTATGATAATCGGGGCTGCTCTTGCAAAAGGCACTTCCGTAATATCAAATATCAACGAATCCGAAGACATAAAAGCAACCTGCGAAGCGGTAACGGCAATCGGCGCCGATATAAAAAAAGACGGTTCTTCATATGAAATTACGGGAATTTCCGAACCGTCCGAAAAAACTGTTATTAATTGCAGGGAAAGCGGCTCCACTTTACGTTTTATTCTGCCAATCGCTGCCGCTTTCGGCTGCGATACTGAATTTCATGGTTACGGAAAGCTCCCTGAACGCCCATTAACTCCGTACATACGTGAAATGTCGGTTAAGGGAATTAATTTCACACGTGAAGAGGGAAAAATGCCGTTTTATATTAACGGTACTCTTCAGGCAGGGACTTACCGGCTTGAAGGCGATATTTCATCTCAGTTCGTAACCGGGCTTTTATATGCGCTGCCCTTATGCGCCGGAAGCTCCGTTATAAAAATGACTTCCGCGCTGGAATCAAAACCGTATGCCGATATGACGGCCGAAGCTTTAAAGCGTTTCGGTATTGAAATAACGCAGACATACGGCGAAGACGGTTTTATAAACTATGTTATCAAAGGCAGACAGAAATATGTTCATAGTAATATTTCCGTCGAAGGTGATTATTCTCAGGCTGCTTTTTTTTATACCGCCAATGCGCTGGGTTCGGATATTGATTTACATAATCTTAACTGCGATTCGGTTCAGGGCGACAAAAAAATCCTTGAAATTTTAAACGGAATAGGTTATAATAAAAACTGCGGCAGTAAATTTTCACCATTTAATTTGGATGTATCCGATATTCCCGACCTTGTGCCGATTCTTGCCGTTCTGGGCTGCTTTACTGCCGGTACGTCGTATATTTATAACGCCAAACGCCTCAGAATAAAGGAATGCGACCGTCTTTCAGCTATTGCTGACGCCTTGAATTCAATCGGCGGTAATATCAAAGTGTATGATGATTCGCTGGAAATCAATCCGGTTAATAATTTTACAGGAGGGACTATAGACGGACGCAACGACCACCGTATCGTTATGGCATCCGCCATAGCTTCCGTTAAAGCTTCGGACGATATTATAATTACCGGAGCTGAAGCCGTTGAAAAAAGTTATCCTGATTTCTGGAATGTTTTCTCAGAACTCGGAGGGATAATAAAGTATTTGTAGTTATAATATTCATGATAACTGACTAAGCGGGTTATTATGACAAAAAAGATAAACGTTTAAGTTCATTATACTTTCTATAGCCTCCTTATTCGACAATTACCTGAAAGGATTGATAAAATAATGTCCTCGTTCTGGAATCATAAACTAACCGTTTCAATATTCGGCGAATCGCACGGTCCCGCTATCGGCGTCGTACTGGATAACCTGCCTTCGGGCGAATATATTGACATTACTGAGCTGAAGGCGTTCCTTGCAAGAAGGGCTCCCAAAAAAGATAATACATCAACACACCGAAATGAAACGGATATGCCGAATATTCTTTCCGGTATTCATAATAACTATACAACCGGCACTCCCCTTTCAGCCTTTATAAACAATAATGACACCCATTCGCAGGATTACGGCAATATATCCGGAATTGCCCGTCCCGGTCATGCCGATTACACGGGAGCCTTACGTTATAAAGGCTTTAACGACGTAAGGGGAGGAGGACATTTTTCGGGAAGGCTTACCGCGCCGCTTTGCTTTGCCGGTGCGGTCTGCGGTCAGATTCTTGAACGCAGGGGGATTTATACGGGAGCTCATATCATACAAATTCATAATATTAAGGCTAAAAGGTTTAATCCCTGCGATATATCAAAGGAACAGCTTGTCAGCCTCAGGCATAAGAAATTCCCCGTTTTAAATGACAAAAAGGGTGAAGCCATGATTAACGACATCAGTTATGCCAGGGAATGTATGGACAGCGTCGGGGGCATAGTTGAATGTGCGGCGATAAATATTCCGGCAGGTATCGGTTCGCCTATTTTTGAAGGACTGGAAAACAGTATTTCACAGCTTGTTTTCGGTATTCCCGCCGTCAAGGGAATTGAATTCGGCGCGGGATTTGATTCGGCTTCCATGCTCGGCAGCCAGAACAACGATGATTTTTATATTGACGAGCACGGGCATGTCCTGACTAGAACAAATAACCACGGCGGTATACTGGGAGGTATTTCCTCGGGAATGCCTGTCACAATCCGTGTTGCTTTCAAGCCGACACCGTCTATATCCAAAACTCAGGAGTCGGTCGATTACAGTAAGCTTACGAATGAGACTGTCAATATAAAGGGGCGCCATGACCCATGTGTCGTTCCGCGCGCCGTTCCCTGCGTTGAAGCCGCGGTTAATATCGCTGTGCTTTCCCATATGATTGATTATCCGAATTTTTAATATCAGATTATCATCAGAAATTATTATCATACCGGAGGTGTTCATTTTGCCGTCAGCTAAAAGAGAATATAAATATGAACAAAACCGCAATGAGCTTAATAATATAAATAAAACATTTAAATTCGCGATGATAATTGGGTTGATTTCAACCTTCGGCGTATGGCTTTTCCTTTTGTTTTTTTATTTGTTCCGGTCGGTATCGCTGTTTTTTGAAATTAATTTCATAAGAGCCCTGATGAACGGTTTGGAATCCGAATTTAAAGGTACTGTAAGTGTTCCTTATTTCTTAATGTTTTATTTATTTGTATCGGGAAGTATTATCCTTACAGGGACATTATTCAGAATCAAGAATTTATATATTTTTCTCAGGGCAGCTGTGATTTGTGCTGTAATTTACAGTGTTATCAGCGCATTTTCGGGTTTGGATTCAATTATTTTTGAAATTTTACTTTTTTTACATAGTTTATTCTTATTCTGGGTTGTAGATATTACATTAAGGCAGTATAAAGCTCTTGAACGCCTGAGTCTGGAAGAAGGCTTCCCCGACTTCATAGTAATAATTGACGAACCTCATGCTATTCCCAACACAAGAGGTATTTATTACAGGCAATATATTCACATAAGGGAACAGAACAAGCTAAAGAAACAAAAAATTGAAGCGCAGCTTAATGATTTGGGCGTAGTTTTTAACAATACCGATGATTTAGGGAAATGCTCCGACCCGGGCGGTTCGGCAAAAGCTGAAATGGAAGAGATTTCTGTTGTGACGGATGATAATGTAATTTAAATATATGTTTTATAATTCATTAAATGAAAGGTTGCCTGTAAATTGAAAACATATTATGCTGAAATCGATTCAGCTTTTCATGTTAAAATTATGCTTTGCTATATACTCAGTAAAATAGACTGCCCCGTCACTGAAGAACAGCTTTACGAAATCGTTCTGGACAGCGGAATCATAAATTATTTTTATTATGCCGAAAGCCTGTCAGAGCTTGTTGAAAACGGTTCGGTATCCAAAAAAACTGTAAACAATGTTACTTACATAGAGTTAAATGAAATAGGCAGGAACGGGTCGGATTATTTTAACGATTATATTCCTGAGTATTTTCATTCCAAGCTGCTAAAATCCGCGTATAAACTGTTTGCTCGTCTAAAAAGGAAAAGCGAGACTTCGGTTAATATTGAACAAACCTCCAACGGATTTGAAATCGAATGTGTTATAAAAGATGTCGGATATGACCTGATGAGGGTTTCATTATATGCTCCCGGTTTAAGCCAGGCAGAATTGATTAAGGATAAAATACTGCTGGACCCTGCAAAATTTTACAGTTCGGTAATAAGCTTTGCCCTTGACAACACCGAAGATGATTTTAACCGTGACATATTAAAAAAGCCAAAAAAAACCGTATAATAATATTAAACATTACTATTGATTTTTTATTTGGGTTGTGATATAATACCCTTAGATTGATAATTAACTTAATTTCTGCCTTGTACGATGAAGTGTGTTTTTATAATCCAACACATTATATTAGGGATTCGTTCTCCGGCTGTGAATTGCAGACCTCCCGCCGCTTAAACTGAGCGGAGTTACGGATGCAGGGAGCGTGAAGCAGCAGGGGCGTTACCCACCTGCCGAGTGCGGGTTTTATGCTTCACATGGCGTCTGGGCGGTTTTTTAAAAAAACAACGGCTGTTTCTTTTAAGAAGCAGCCGTTTATTTTAGAAAAATCTATTTACAAATCATAAAATATATTGTATAATTAAAATCATCATGAATACTATTAATGATGCCTTTGACCGCAGATTATTACTTTTTTACTAATTTTCAATATGATTTCACTTGTTTTTCACACGGTAAAGCTATAATAAATCCATAACCTAAAATAAAACCATACTTCAGAAAGGATGTTGTTCTATGTTCGATAACAATAAAGATTTCCGTGATGTAAATTTAAACGGTTATAAAACACCGGACGAAGCTTCCGTCAAAGCCTCCGAGCCTATTGTGAAAAAGGACAGAAAAAACCGAAGAGCCGTTAAATTTACAGCCATAGCTCTTGCTTTTATCCTGATTGGCGGGACTTCCGGATTTGTCGGTTCTTATATTTCAAATTCCGTTTACGATAATAAGAATATTTCCGATACTCTAAAAGATAATGATACTTCCGGTTCTGAGGAAAATACCGGCTCTCCTTCTGCAACCTTATCGGTAATAAATAATACAGAAACTGATACCCCGTCTATTGAAAGCATGCTTAATACTGATAATACTTCCGGTCAGGCATTATTAACTCAGGATGCCATAAAAAAAGCCACATCTTCCGTGGTTTCCATTTCATCGAAATTTTCCAACGGTGAAGGCGGAGGGACCGGCATTATTATGACTGAGGACGGTTATATTTTTACGAATGCCCATCTGGTTGAAAACGAAGTTTACACTATGAACAACGAAAGCGGCGATTCCTTCTTTGACAGGTTTTTCGGAGGAACATACAAATCTGAAGTTGAAAATGCACAAAAGATTACAGTCACTCTTCCGGATGATGATAAAACAGAATATGAAGCCGAAATTATCGGAACCGACGCCGCAACCGATTTGGCAATTATTAAGATTAAGGCAAAAAATCTTATACCGGCTGAAATCGGCAATTCTGAAAACCTTATTATGGGACAGAAGGCTATTACTCTTGGTTATCCCCTAGGTATGGGACTCTCAGCTTCGCAGGGTATTATTTCAGGTCTAAACAAGGAAATGACTTTTGAACTTCCCGGAGGAGGTTCTTCCGATATGACGCTTATACAAACCGACGCCGCCATTAATCCCGGAAATTCCGGCGGACCTTTGTTAAACGAACACGGTCAGGTAATAGGAATAACCTCCGCTAAAATTGTAAGCAGCAGTATTGAGGGAATAGGTTTTGCTATTCCGATTACTGAAGCCATGCCTCTTTTACAGGAGCTTTTAGAAACGGGTTCCGTAGTTAAGTCTACTCCGACCATCGGTATTACGGGTTCTGTAATAAATCCTTCGACTCAGCGTTATTATAATCTGCCTGTTGACAAAGGCGTTATTGTAGTTACTGTTACCCCCGGTTCAAGCGCTGACGACGCCGGTATAGTAGAGGGCGATGTTATCGTTGCCGCCGACGGGGAAGAAATTGTAGATATGGATGAGATTAATGAACTCAAAAACAAACATAAAATAGGTGAAAAAATGACCCTTACCCTTGCAAGGGCGGACGGTAATGTTGATATTGAAATTACTTTGAAATAATAATGCTGAATATTGTCAAAGCCAAAGCCGAGTCCTGTCGGTTTTGGCTTTAATTTTTTTCTGTTATTACAATGAAATTGCTTAAATAATTATTCTGTGCCGAATTAAACAGTTCTTTTGAAAAAACAGGTATAGAATCCTTGAAGTAATTTATTAAGGATATATCATCTGAAAACAGATAATATGAAGAAAAATCGTTAATCAGCTTCTTTTCCAGTTCTTTTAACGTATTATCTGAACAGAATTTATAAATTTTAATTTCATCTTCTTTATTCAGGCATATATTTCCCGGTTTATTACCGGTCAGAAGAGATGACATATAATTTTTGAAAACCACCTCCGATATATTGAATAATAAATCCGTATAGCTGCTTCCGTATATCCTTCCGTAATTAATTAATAAATCATTTATTTCTTTTTTATTAAAGCTTCTGCAGAACTTGTTTTCATACATGACTGATGTATAATATTCCTTTATAAAAACTATCCCTTTACTTTTCATTTCATAC
>DBCY01000065.1 GCA_002293295.1 Ruminococcus sp. UBA946
ATTTTTATGAACAAAAAACCCTATGCTCTGATTATAATGGACGGTTACGGTATTAATAAGGATACATACGGAAACGCGGTCACAGCCGCGGATACGCCTAACCTTGACAGATATTTTTCCGGATATCCGAATACTGTTATCGGAACCTCGGGGCTTGACGTGGGTCTTCCTGATGGTCAGATGGGCAATTCGGAGGTNNTACGCCGCCCATCCGGAATTTATTAATGGCTTGTGGAAACGATACCCGCATGCCGAATTGCTGACCAGCGGCGAGGATGTGGGCCTGCCCGAGGGGCAGATGGGCAATTCGGAGGTGGGCCACACAAATATAGGGGCAGGTAGAATTGTTTATCAGATGCTTGTTAAAATTTCAAAATCAATCAGTGACGGTGATTTTTTCCTTAACCCCGCATTGTGCAAGGCTATGGAGAACTGTAAAAATAATGATTCCGCGCTTCATCTTATGGGACTGGTTTCCCCCGGCGGAGTGCATTCCCATACGGGGCATCTGTACGGTCTACTTGAAATGGCGAAGCTAAACGGAATAAAGAAGGTTTATATCCATGCCTTCCTTGACGGACGCGATGTTCCGCCTTCCTCGGCTGTCGGGTATATGGAAGAGTGCGTCGCAATGACGGAAAAAATAGGGACAGGCAGGGTAGCAACAGTTTCCGGGCGTTTTTATGCCATGGACAGGGATAACATATGGGAGCGTGTGGTGACCGCTTATGATACTATGACCTTAGGAACCGGCGTTCAGGAAAAAGACCCTGTGGAGGCTATAAAAAATTCATACGCGAACGGAATTACTGATGAATTTATGCTGCCTACCGTAATTGACAGGGAAGGAGTTATCAAGGCTGACGACAGCGTTGTGTTTTTTAATTTCCGTCCCGACAGGGCGAGACAGCTGACAAGATGCTTTGTTGATAAGGACTTCACAGGGTTTAAACGCAAATCAGGATTTTTACCGCTTACCTTCGTATGTATGACCCAGTATGACGCTCTGATGCCTAATGTTTCGGTTGCTTTCCCGAATGAGGACCTGACGATGACAATGGGCGAGTATCTGTCATTATCGGGTAAAACACAGCTTAGAATTGCCGAAACGCAAAAATATGCGCATGTTACGTTTTTCTTTAACGGGGGGGAAGAAAAAAAATTTGAAGGCGAAGACAGAATCCTGATTGATTCACCGAAAATCGAAACCTTTGACCTCAAACCTGAAATGAGCGCTTATGAAGTAACCGATAAAACGGTTGAAGCTGTAAAATCCGGTAAATATGACGTAATTATACTGAATTACGCAAACTGCGACATGGTGGGGCATACTGGTATTTTCAGCGCGGCTAAGGCTTCTGTGGAGGCGGTCGACGACTGCGTGGGACGAGTTGTAGACGCGGTTATAGCTCACGGCGGCGTTGCGATGATAACATCCGACCACGGCAACGCCGATAAAATGTATGAACCCGACGGTTCGCCCTTTACCGCGCACACGACAAACCATGTTCCTCTTATTGTCGCCGGATATAATTGCAAGCTTAAGGACGGGGGAGTGCTTGCCGACCTAATGCCGACAATGCTCGACATTATGGGTCTTGAAAAGCCGGAAGAAATGACGGGAAGGTCATTGATTGAAAGAATATAAAAAAGGCAGGGTTTGAAAGTTTTTTACTTTCAAACCTTGCCCTTCACTTTATCAAGGGTATATTTCTCAAGCCTTGATACCTGAGCCTGGGATATTCCTATTTCATTAGCCACTTCGATTTGTGTTTTACCCAGGAAAAACCTGAGGTATAAAATATTTTTCTCTCTTGGCTGAAGCATGTTGATTGCCTCTTTGAGTGAAATTTCATCCAGCCAGTTGGAGTCGTCGTTTTTATCGCCTATCTGGTCAAGAACATAAAGGGTGTCGCCCGCGTCGGAATATACCGGTTCATAAAGGGAGACCGGGTCGGTAATGCTTTCGAGTGCCATAACGACATCCGACTGCTTGCAGTCAATCATTTCGGCAATCTGTTTAATAGTGGGTTCTTTTTGATTCTGCGCCGTGAGCTGTTCCTTTGCCTGCATAGCACGGTATGCCAGGTCGCGAAGCGAACGGCTCACTCTTATAGGGTTGTTGTCGCGCATATAGCGCCTGACTTCTCCCGCTATCATCGGAACCGCATATGTCGAAAAACGGACGTCAAAATCAGTGTTGAAATTATCGATGGCTTTCATAAGACCTATGCATCCGACTTGAAAAAGGTCGTCGGGGTTTTCCCCCCTGCCGATAAATTTTTGGATTACGCTTAAAACAAGACGCAGATTGCCTTTTACAAGCTTGTCCCTCGCACTTTTATCGCCTTTACGGTACTTTTCAAGCAGGGCTTTCTTTTCCTCTTCTTTGAGGGTAGTTAATTTGGATGTGTTGACACCGCAAATTTCAACCTTATTATAAGACATAAAAACTGCTCCTGACAAATTAATTGGATTAATATAATTATTGTCAGAAGCATATTTTTTATACAGTGCGATTAAAGTTAATATATGGAATTATGTTATAATCTTTTCCAAATCACGCCTTAATTTTTTAATTATCCGCTTTTCAAGCCGGGATATGTACGATTGTGAAATTCCTATTAATTCGGCGACCTCCTTCTGTGTTTTTTCCTTACCGCCTATAAGACCGAAACGCATTTTCATAATCACACGTTCCCGTTCGGGAAGCTTGTTCACCGCTTCAATAAGAACCTTTTTTTCGGCTTCATTTTCAATGTTTCCGTTTACTACGTCCTCGTCAGTACCCAGAATATCGGATAATAACAGCTCGTTGCCGTCCCAGTCAATATTAAGAGGCTCGTCGATTGAAACTTCATTTTTATACTGTGAGGATTTACGGAGAAACATCAGTATTTCGTTTTCTATACACCGCGAGGCATATGTCGCAAGCTTGATGTTACGTTCGGGGCTGAATGTGTTTACAGCTTTTATAAGCCCGATTGTACCGATAGAAACAAGGTCTTCGATGCCAACGCCTGTTGATTCGAATTTTTTCGCAATGTAGACGACAAGCCTCAGGTTGTGGGTGATAAGAGTCTGACGCGCTTCGGATGTATTGCTTTCCAGCATTTTAAACACCCTTTCCTCATGCTCTTTGGAAAGGGGAGCGGGAAGGGTTTCCGAACCGTTTATATAAAAAATATCCTTTTTTTCAAAATACAGACTTAAAGTCTTAAACCATATTTTAATTTTTTCAATAAGAAACAATTGCATTACCACCTTTTTAACTGAATAATATTACGCAAGCAGTATCTTAGGATTAAAAATAGCATAATCCATATCTTTTTCAATAATTCCTATATAAGCAGCGGTATACTTGATTTTTTTGGTTTCATTGTTTTTTATGTATATATAGCTGGGTAGAAAAGAGGGGAGCAAGCCGCTTGAATTTATAGTCGAATACGGTATTAGCCGCCATCCTTTATAGTGAGTTACCGTAATATCATTATTCAATGTAAGACTCATAACCGCGTCAAGCTCATCCTCGTTCAGAATAGTTTTAATGCTTTCCTTACTGCAGACAATAATAGGTTTTCCGCTGAATGAATCGGTAAGGTTGTTGCAGGTATCGCAGACTGCCTTTATATGCGCAGTTTTTTCCCTGTTGATAATCGTAATCACATAGTCGCCGTCATATTCGTTTTTACTGTCTAGGAACCTTCTGAAAACAGATATGGCTATATATGAAATTACCGTTGAAATAACCAGCGTTTTAAGTGAAATATTAATATACAGAACAGAGTTGTTCCATACCGTCGCGCTGCTGCTGAAAAGCACCGACAAGCCGTATTCAACTCCTGCGAAAATAAAGCTGATGAAAAAATAAATTAATGAAATCCTGTAAATTTCACGCTTTGAACGCCCGGAAAAAGCAATAATTATAATTATTGCCGCCGATACGATACGGATTAATAAAAGGATTATATTATTAAGCTCCGGAAGGAGTATAATAAGCGAAAACAAGCTGCCGATAACGGAACTAAGAATACATTTACTGTTCTTTAAAGCCGTATGGGTTATTTTTGCCGTTGCTTTTATAAGAAAATAGTTTGTATATACAGCCGTGATTATCAGGATATCCAGATATATGTACATTAATAACACGCCCCGTCAGCTGATTTTCATTAAAAGACTCTAATAGCCAGTTATTATCAGACTTAATGTGTTTGGAATAATTTAATTATATATCACCTTAAATTAAAAAACTGTCGATTATAGGACAAATACTAATTTTTAACAAAAAAACATCCCGCGGAGTATGGGGGACTCCGCGGAATGTTTTTAAGAGAGTTTGGAGAAAAAATGCATCTATGTAAACCGAATAAATCGGATACATATTAATTAGTAATCAAAGAATAGTAACTAGTAACTAGTACCGATTAACAATTGAATCCCTCTAAC
>DBCY01000123.1 GCA_002293295.1 Ruminococcus sp. UBA946
GCTCTTGCGGCGGAGCTGGGTATTCAGCTTAAATAAATTTATGCAAAAGAACCACCGAGGGTTATTCCCCGGTGGTTCTTTCTATTTACATATCCTGAACACCGTTGCCACTACTTTTTTGAAAAAGTATAGTGTTGGGGGGTTCAAGATTGCGCCGTTTGGTGCGGGCGACAGGACTTGAACCTGCACGAANNTTCCGCCACGCCCGCATATGTATTAAAACATTACTTAACTTAAAAAAAGTATAGCATATAACATTAAACTTGTCAACAGTTTTTATAAGACCATGTAAGACCATGTATGAGGTCACGCAGGGCGTAAAAAACTGTGCCTTAATGGCACAGTTCAATATTGGTATTTATAAAGACAGTTTGAATTAATAATATATTCTATGCCTGCTCTCCGTCCTTTTTCTTTATTTTTATTGCTGTAATAATAATAAGTATAGTAATAACCATCTCAGTAATTCCGTAAATCCAGTAATAAACCCAGGTTTCGCCGATAAGGTTACCGATGTTTACTATTGAATACAAAATCCCTGAAATAATATTTATTATCTTTGCCGCTTTACTGTTCATAAACAGATTAACGGGAAGCATTAGTGCCGGAATGAGCATCAATGCTCCGAATACAGCCAGAATTCCCTGACTTACATCAAAAGGACCTATTTTATCCGCCATCATTTCGTTTATATATCCTGTCCTGTGGAAAGAGTAAATATCGCAGTAGATATAAAGAAGCATAAGCGTTGTCCAAAGCCCCGCCAGTTTTATTTGTATATTTATTTTCATAATATATCCCCATCCTTTATTAAAATTATTATTTGCGGATACTTAATAAATATCGGTTAATAGTTTGTCTATTATTATTCATTATCGTCTTCTGCAATATTTATTATTATTTTTCCTGCCGGGTGTCCGGATTCAGCGCGATGAAGCGCTTCGGCTGCGTTATTGAGAGGATACCGGCTGTCGATAACAACCTTTAATTGTCCTGATTCCGCAAGCCGGTTGATTTCGAGCAGTTCATCACCATTTTTATTATCAGCCGAGCAAAGCTTGATTTTTTTGCCGTCACGCTTGCCGGCAAAATTATAGCTGAGCATGTGTCCGATTGTGGAAAACCCGATAACCGCGCAAATCCCGCCCGGTTTTAACAATCTGCGGTAATCCTTTACCGAAAGCGTTGCCGCAATGTCTATTACAGCGTCAAATTGCCTGCCAATACAAGCGGCGTTTTCTTTTGAGTAATCAATGGTAAAATCCGTGCCGAGTTCCCGAACCACCGGAATGCTTTTCGTACTGCAGACGGCAGTGACAACAGCACCGTAAGCCTTAGCGATTTGCACTGCGAAAATGCCTACTCCGCCCGATGCTCCGTTGATTATAATACTCTGTCCCTTTTTAACAGCGGCTGTATCACGCACAGCCTGGAGCGCTGTAACAGAAGCCATAGGGAGAGCAGCCGCTTCCTCAAATGAAAAAGCTGCGGATTTCAGACAAAGATTGTTTTCTTTTACGCAGACATATTCAGCAAAACCACCGACTGCAAGACCTCCTTTTCCGCAGCCCTCAAGGCATCCGTATACCTCATCTCCGGTTTTGAATTTATCCGCATTATTCCCGGCGGAAACGACAACCCCTGAAATATCCGCACCAATAATGTTGTTTTCAGGTTTGAAAACCCCCGATAAAAAGCGTGTGAAAAACGGTTCGGCTCTTACCAGATGCCAGTCATAGGCATTTACCGAAGCGGCTTTTATTTTTATTTACACTTCTCCGTCTTTCGGCGCGGGTTTTTCAGTCTCCGCAATTCTGATGACTTCAACGGGCGAACCGTACTTATGATAAACAGCGGCTTTCATGTCTTAATTCCCCTTTTCATAATAAATTATACTGTATATACATCCTGCTGCCAACCCTGTACAGCACTTTTCATGACTTTTCATCTTCTTTCCTGCATTCAAAGACTTCTCCGACGGGGACGTTAAAAGCTCCGGCGATTCTGAACGCAATTTCAAGCGACGGTATATACTTCCCCGCTTCAAGGGCGACTACAGTCTGCCGCGAAATCCCGGCTTTTTCAGCCAGTTCAAGCTGGGTCATCTCTTTTGCGAAAAAGCGCAGTTTTCGGATATTGTTTGTGATTACAAGCTTATCAGCCATTGCGGACTCCCCTTTCATGATAGATAATTCCCGCAATGCCTTCCGCCGCCGAAGCAAGAGCAAACATACCGAAAAGTATATGAAGCGCCGTAACAGTCTGCGTACCCGCCGCTAGCGAAATAAGTGCGGCGATTACTCCCGAGCCTACAAACCAGAAACCTATCCGTGAGGCTTTTAGCTCAATTGCCTTAACCCATTCATCCTCAACCATTTCAGATTTAATGATTCTCCCGGCGATTTCGGCGTTCTTTTTATCGCCTGTTTTAATGACTTCTTCCCTGATTGCTATTCCCATTGTGAAGGCTACATGAAAAATAATCTGACCTATGATTTGAATGCCAACTCCAATTCCGATAAAAACGAGAATCGCTGCTGCCCACGCCTTAATGTCCTCCGTTAAGGGAGCGTTTTCTCCTGCGGCATAAATGATATATGCTGTAATTATAATAATTCCCGAAGCTATGCTGATAATATTTTTTTTACTGGAATACGACATAATGATTACCTCCGTTTACTTTGTGTTGATTATCGTAATCATATAGTATCATATAATAATCATTATGTCAAGTGAAACATACATTAAAAAATATTATTTTGTAGTTATGCATAAATATTAATTGGAATATACAGGATTATTGCAGCATCTTTACTAAATAAAATCCTATAATACTAAAATTGGCTTTCAGTATTATAGGATGTTGTACTTAATGATCAGGTTAATTAAATATAACCTCTTTTTGATACGATTCATCAATAGAAAAAATTTTTTCTATAAGCAAATATACCGTTGCCGCTAAATATTTTGGTTGTTTATCCTCTGGGGGAATATGTATTTGCTTTGCTCTTTTTACAGCTGATTTTATATTTTCAGCATTATAGTGTTTATTATTTATGTGTTTACTTTTTAACGGAACTTTAAGGTCACTTAATCTAACATTAAAATGAGATGTTTTCTTATAAGCATAATTAACTTAATATTGACAAATAATATTTATTAAATTCACAAACATTTGTTTATATGTATTTTTGCTAAAAGATATTTTATTTTATTTTTACATAAAGATTCATATTATCCA
>DBCY01000208.1:0-726 GCA_002293295.1 Ruminococcus sp. UBA946
ATATCTTTTAACCATATAAAGTTTTTAATCAAAGAAATAAATATTAGTAAAATTGAAAAGTCTAAGTTAGTAAATTACTATTTTGAAAATATAAAAAATTTAGATTATTATAAAGATAAATATTTCTTTTGGTTACAATATGGGATCTCAGCAATAGAAATGAAAGATTTGGATGGAGCAGAAATGTAACAGCGAAAGTATCCGCGAAGCGGCGGCAAAGATAGATGAAAGGCTTGAAGCCGAGCCAAAAAATAAGGAGTTAAAGAAAGTTAAAAAGGCAATCGAAAAGGATTATCTTCCCCGGATGGAAAAATATGAGGAGCAGGAAGAAATTCTGGAGGAGCGCAAAAGCTACAGCAAAACCGATACCGACGCGACATTTATGCGTATGAAGGAAGACCACATGAAAAACGGACAGTTAAAGCCGGGCTACAATGTTCAGATTGGGACAGAAAAGCAGTTCATAACAGGGTACAGCATACATCAGAAACCGGGGGACACAACTTGCATGAAACCGCATTTGGAGCAGTTAAAAGAACGGCACTCAAAGCTTCCCGATAACATCATCGCCGACGCGGGGTATGGCAGCGAAGAAAACTATGAATATCTTGAAGAGCAGGAAACAGAGCATTTTGTGAAATACAATACATTCCACAAGGAACAGTCGGGGAAGCAATGACAACAACTTAAGAAATTTTACTTTACAATAAGATTCCAGATTCCAGA
>DBCY01000208.1:747-2511 GCA_002293295.1 Ruminococcus sp. UBA946
TGCTTAAGTTGTTGACATTGGTCGGGGAAGTGGAAAAACGACGCAACTAAAATTCAGAACTGGCATTATGTTTCCGAGCGTGACGAGTATATATGCGGTTACGGGCGTTATCTGAGTTTTTCTCATGAATTGAAAAAGTTCAGTGATAACGGATATGAGAGCCTGATTCGGGTATATGAAAGCGAAGGCTGCTCGGGCTGCCCATACCGCGACCGGTGTGTTAAAAGCGACAAACCGGACGCGGACAGAAAATTATATGTAAATCGTCGGTTGAATGAATTAAGAAACATTGCGAAAGCAAACCTTAACAGTAAAAAAGGGTTGCTTATGCGTTCAAAACGTCCTGTTGAGGTCGAAAGCGTCTTTGGCGACATCAAGGGCAACTTTGGCGTGCGCAGATTTATGCTCCGCGGGCTTGAAAAGGTAAAAATCGAATGGGGGCTGTACTCAATCGCGCATAATATGAGAAAATTAACTAAAGCTATGGCTTAATTTCGCTTTGGCTTTTTTCAATCCCTAATTAAATATCATAAATCCCGCTCTCTTTTTCTTTGAGCGGGATTTTTTCCTTCAATTAGGGGGCTGTTTTGTTATAGTCTCTATAAGAACACTCATACTGGTGCGGGTGACGGGACTTGAATTAGTTTTTGGCTTTTTCATTCCTTTGTGTAAAGCCCCTAAACCCCTGTTGTTATACGGTTTTCAAGCATTTTGAATTTTATAACTTCCGCTGTTTTTCTTTAACTTTTCGTATTGTTAGCGGACAAATAGCGGTCAATTTTTTATTATGATATATCCCTGTAAAACAATTTTCTTGCAGATGGCGGTCAGTAATGGAGAAACTTACTGGCCGCTTCGATTTATATAAAATCAACCCACATTCACCCAATGTCGCTCAAATCCTCATTGTTATGTGCAGCGGCAAAAAATCAGATTCAAATGTTGCCATTGCTTGATTTTGCAATTTCAATTATCCGCATTGTAAAATAAGCCGGCAGTTATCGAAAATAAGGTTTGCTAAGTCGTCCTTTTTAATATAAAAATACACCCGTCCGCAATCTCCCCACATCATCTCGTAGCCATCATTCTCAATAGTTCCGAGTTGAAGCAGTAACTGCCATTGTGTGCGGTTCATTTTATAATTATTCAAATCTTTTTCCGGAATATCGGAGGAAGCGCCGCAGTAGATGCCGTTTGAAACCTTTTCGCACTCCAGAAGCATATCGCTTTGGATTATGTTTGCGTAACCCAAAAGCTTATGTATAACCGCAAAATCGTCATATTCTTCAATATCGTCCTCATAATCCGCAACATCAAAACCATCGTCGCCAATGCCTAAAAGCATGCTGTATTTTACGTTATTATAATCATTGATTTGCTCCGTGCTGTAATTATCTCCGAAGTATTCCTCACAATCCGGCAAATTAACTTCGCTTGAAAATGAAACGGGCATTTCGGGAATTATATAATCCTCCTCCAAATCATCGGGGAAATCGGCACTTTCAAGAGCGGACAGGTCACCGGAATAGTAATAAACCCTTGCGCCATCTTTATCCTTCGGGTCAAACCCCCAAACCATTTCTTCAATCTCATAAAAGAAATAGAGCATACCCTGAGAAGGAAGCAAATCATCCTTATCATACTGTTTCGCTTCCGCACAGTTAATCTGAGCCAAAAAGCTCAGGGGACGTCCGTTATAATAATACCATTCAAAGTCAGCGGGGAGGTCTGGCTTGCCGCCGATTTTTGAATTCCCAATACCGG